>NZ_JAFMOZ010000116.1:0-67098 GCF_019049615.1 Rahnella sp. BCC 1045
GAAAATAGCTGCTGTTTTTCACGGTAATGATATTTCTCAAAAAAGAATTTTGAATTTATTTCATTCCGATTATGAACAGCTATTCAATGATGCAAATTATATTTTTCCGGTGAGTGAGTTGTGGGCGAGTAAGATAGCCTTAACACCTGCAATAAAAAATAAAACACACGTGATAAGAATGGGCGTGAATATTAGTAAATTCATTTATAAAGAACGAATTACTATTAGTTATCCAATAAAACTTCTCTCTATCGCCAGACTTACAGAAAAAAAAGGCATCTCCGTCGCTATAAATGCCTGCCTGTTATTAAAACAGCAAAACGTTGACTTTGATTACACCATTATCGGGGACGGGCCTCTGCGAAAAGAACTTGAATCTCAGGTCACCAATCTTGGATTGGGTGACAAAATTGCCTTTTTAGGTGCGCAGACGCAAGAAACTGTCTCTGAATATTTAAATAACTCGGATGTGTTTTTACTACCTTCCGTCACGGCGTCAGATGGTGATATGGAAGGGATCCCGGTTGCACTGATGGAAGCAATGGCAATCGGTATACCTGTGATATCGACGTTTCACAGTGGCATCCCTGAGCTTATTGAAGATCGCGTGTCTGGTTTTCTGGTCAATGAAAATGATGCCGCCAGCATTGCAGGTGTCATCTCTGAAATAATCGATAATCCCGGTGTGTTGCCGGATATTTGTCGTAATGCGAAACAAACAATTGATAACGAATTTGATCAGGATAAATCCTATTCCAGGATGTTAAATATTCTACTCGGCCTGCCTTTACATATTAACCGGTGATAAATTGAAAATTTACTATTATAAATCTGCGCATGGGAATTTTGGGGACGACCTTAACGCATGGATTTGGGATGCACTACTTCCTGGCTTTTTTGATGACAATGAGAACGTCAGGGTATCCGGTATTGGCACCATTATTACTTCCGCTATGCCGCCTGCTAAAAAGTGGTATGTCTTCTCCAGCGGGGTGGGTTATGGCTATCCACCGGCTAACTTTGGTGACAGCTCTTGGGAAACGCTGTGTGTCAGGGGGCCGCTCAGTGCTGAAATTTTGGGATTGCCGAAAGACAAGTTTATTACCGATGGCGCCGCGCTGTTAAACACGCTCGCCGAGGTTAAACCCCTCACAGAAGCTGAACGTAAGGGGGTGATTTTTGTTCCTCATCACCATGCGCTCGTCACGGGGCAGTGGGAAAAGGTTTGTCAGCAGGCCGGGGTTGAGTTTGTGAATCCACAGTCGGATGCGAAGACCGTTATTCAAAAAATCCGAAATGCCAAACTGGTGCTTGCGGATGCCATGCATGCTGCGATTATTGCAGATGCAATGCGTGTACCTTGGGTTCCTTTGATTACTTCTTCACAGATCAACACATTCAAATGGCTAGACTGGACTCAGACAATAAACCTTCCTTACAGGCCAACTGTTCTGGGTAGCAGTTCATTGCGTGAGTGTATGCGTGATAAGGGCTTATATGTTTATGGCGAGAAATACCATTTACCTGATGCTGACGTTGAGTATGCCGTGAGTTATTTTAAAAAACAGCGTGAGCTGAAGAATAAAAAATGGTGGCCTCACTATCATGACCTGACACGTCTTGCCTTATACCGGATCCCTAATAAAGGTATTCAAATCATTGAAAAAGCCACTAAATTAAATCTTGATAATAGCTTTATCGATAATGCAGCCAATATCCTCTTAGCTGCCAGAAAACATCCTGGTTTTTTGAGTGAGGATAATCAGTTTAATAATAATGTAGAACGTCTGCTGGCTGGTATTGATATACTTTCAAAATGCAAGTGATATGTAAAGGATGTAACCTTGAAATCTCAAGAAAACGCCCGCAGGCCCAGCATTCTTTCTGGTGCAATCTGGTCTATTCTGGATAATACTGCGTCTCAGATCATTACGTTTGTCATATTTATTATACTTGCTAAGATTTTAACGCCCAGTATATATGGCATGTTAAGTGTTTCTTTATTAGTGACTCAATTTTTCAAAAGCGTTCTCTTTGATAGTATTGCGACTTCAATTATCAGGAAAAAATCACCTTCTGAAGTCGATTATAACTCTGCCCTTTTTTTGTGTTTTTCTTTCTCTGTTCCCGCTTTTCTGATTGTTTTTTTCGCCGCTCCTTTTATTGAGGCGTATATGAACGTGCCGCAGTTAGCCAATGTGATCCGCGGCACTGGCGTTATTATCCTGGTGAGTGGTCTGAGTCGTACTCATGAAGCCTGGCTGTCGCATAATATGATGTTTCGCCCGTTAGCGATACGTTCTATGACGTCGATTTCTATCGGCGGTATTGTCGGGGTAGTAATGGCCTACAATGGCTTCGCCGTCGCCAGTTTAGTTGTGCAGCAAGTTGTGACGTCTTTGATTTCACTGGTAGCTCTGTGGGTGGCGACACCCTGGAAGCCCAGAATGAAAATTTCAAGAGAATCAATGAAGGAATCATTGGGATTTTCAAAGCATGTCGCGTTGAGCAATGTCACTAACTTTGCAAATCAGAATAGCGATGTTTTCTTTATAACTTATTTCCTGGGAAGTGCAGCCGCGGGGATTTACTCTGCCGGCAAGCGTATCGTTAATACATTGAATCTGGTTCTGGCATCGGCTTTAATGCGTGTTTCACTGCCTGCATTCAGCCGTTATAAAAATGATATCAACGAGTTTGGTAAGAAGTATTTGCAGGCGACGTATTTAACGGTTTTGGTCACTGCACCTGCTTTTGTGGGGCTTGCAACATTGTCCCATGATATTACTTTTTTACTTTTAGGGCACAAGTGGATGAATTCTGTCCCTGTTATGCAAATTGTCAGTGCTGTAGGTTTTGTCACTTCAATTGGATATTATAACCATTCAGTGATGTTTGCCAGAGATAAGCCTGAATGGCAGGCACGACTGACATTGGTTTACGCTATTACCAATGTGGTGGCTTTTTATTTCTTTGTAAGATTTGGACTTATCGCTACCGCTCTCGTCTTCTCAATCCGAACCGTGTTGCTTTACCCTATTTCAGCATGGTGTGCCCTGACTCTGTTGAATTTAACTTTCAAACAATACGTAAAAGAGTTGATTACGCCCATTGTTTGTTCAGTTCTGATGTGCATGATACTCGTGGCGGTACAACAATACGCTGTCCTGAGCGAGTCCTGGTTTGGATTAATGATAAAAATAGGTATTGGTGCAGTGTGCTATTTTGCTTTGATTTTTACTTTCTCCTCAGTGAGTAAGAGAACAATGATTTTTTCTCTTGCAAGAAAAATTCTTCAGAGAGGATAAATGATCTCATGGAAAAAAAATTATCCTTAGTGAGTATCTTAATACCAGTCTATAACTCAGAAAAATTCCTCAGGAAAGCGCTTCAGTCAGTTGCAGAACAGACATATTCAAACGTGGAAATAGTTATCGTGGATGATTGTTCGAAAGACTCATCGCGAAAAATTGTCACCACTTTTTTTGAAGAATATGAACATATTCAGCACAAAGTCATCAATAATAAAATTAATCAAGGGGTCTCTTTTGGGAGAAATACCCTGGTTGATAATGCTTCAGGAGAGTTTATCTGTTTCTTAGATTCAGATGATTATCTTGAACCTGATTTTGTCAGTTACCTGATCGGAGTTCTGACGAAAAATAATACCAGTATTGGGCAGTGCCTGTATTTTTCTGAGGAACCCTCGGGAGTCTCCGTTGGTAAAACGAATGATTTTGCAACGGATACCACCTTACAGGGTAAAAATGCTGTTTTTTCCATGCTGGAGGGTAAGGTAACGGGATATTTGTGGAGCAAAATCTTTAAACGCGACTTGTTTGATGGCATTCGGTTTGATACTACATTGACCGTTTTTGAAGACTATGAAGTGATTATGAAAATGTTTGTTAACGGAGCTAGTATCGCTTTCGGTAATGAGCGTAAATATCATTACATCCAGCACGCGTCGTCATTAACAAAACAGTCTTACCTTAAAATATTAAACCGACTGGAATACCTTAACAGGACGAAGTCACTTGTATCGCCACTTATTATCACTGAAACCGATAAAGAAAAATGGGCTAAACATAGTTATCTGGTCATTTTAATGGTGTTTATAAACGCCGTCAGATATGGGGCGCCGTTAAAGGATGTTATTGGCATCAGGCGCTCTATTGATCTCTCGTATGTTGCGAAATTATCTAAATCTGTCAGTTTAAAAAAACTCTCCGCCATCTCATTAATTAAAGTTTTCCCCTATTTGTTCTATTTTATGCTCAAGACTGCTTTTAAAATAAAAGCATAGTGTTTTTATATTCCTTTGTACCCTTCTGAATTATTAGTAAGTTATTCCTCTGCACACTGAGTGGTTGTATTCGGTGGTTTAATCTTATTTAACTCTTTTATTTTTGAGACGAAAACTATGATCCTTCCAGTAATCATGGCTGGCGGCACCGGTAGCCGTTTGTGGCCAATGTCTCGTGAGCTTTATCCAAAACAATTTCTTCGTCTGCATGGCGATAATTCCTTGTTGCAGGAAACGGTCACCCGTTTAAAAGGGCTGGACGTTTCTGCACCGCTGGTAATTTGTAATGAAGAGCATCGTTTTCTTGTTGCCGAACAATTACGACAAATAGACCAGCTCTCCGACAATATTATTCTTGAGCCTGTCGGGCGCAATACGGCGCCTGCTATTACGCTGGCTGCGCTCAGTGCCATCGACAACGGTTCTGATCCGTTACTGTTGGTGCTTGCTGCCGACCATGTTATCGAGTCTCCGGATGCCTTCCATCAGGCCGTGCAGAATGCTATTCCGTTCGCTGAGCAGGGGAAACTGGTCACGTTCGGTATCGTGCCAACAGGCCCTGAAACCGGTTACGGTTATATCCAGCGGGGAACAGAATTCAGCAGTGATGCCGATCCTGTTTTTCGGGTGCAGCGTTTTGTCGAGAAACCGAATCTTGAGACCGCATTGCAATATCTGGAAAGCGGCGAGTATTACTGGAACAGCGGTATGTTTTTGTTCCGCGCCAGACGTTTTCTTGAAGAGATGGCGAAATTCAGGCCGGACATACTCGAAGCCTGTCAGAAAGCGATTGAGACTTCGCATACTGATGAGCAGCAAGATTTTATCCGTGTAGATAAAGCGGCATTTATTTCCTGTCCGGATGAATCGGTTGATTATGCCGTAATGGAAAAAACCACGGATGCGATTGTTGTTCCATTAGATGCGGGCTGGAATGATGTGGGTTCCTGGTCGGCGCTTTGGGAAGTGAATGATAAAAACGCTGAAGGGAATGCCATCAGTGGCGATGTATTTACCCATAATGCGAACAATTGTTATATCAACACCGATGAGAAATTGGTAGCCGCCATTGGTGTGGATAATCTGGTCATCGTAAATACAAAAGATGCCGTTTTAGTGATTGATAAAAACCAGGTGCAGGACGTTAAAAAAGTCGTCGAATATTTAAAAGATAATAAACGACGGGAATATCGTTTGCACCGCGAATCCTATCGCCCGTGGGGCCGTAACGATAATGTTGTGACTGCACCCCGTTATCATGTGAACCGCATCACCGTTAAACCGGGCGGACAGTTCTCATTACAAATGCACCATCACCGCGCGGAGCACTGGGTCATTCTGTCGGGCACAGCCAGAGTTATTCTCGAAGATAAAAATTATCTGCTCAGTGAAAATGAATCAACGTTTATCCCTATTGGGGCTCAGCATATGTTAGAGAACCCGGGAAAAATTCCTCTGGAACTTCTGGAAATTCAGTCGGGATCCTATCTGGAAGATGACGATATTATCCGTATAAAAGATCACTATGGTCGCTGTTAATTTGGGGATGAAATATGTCAGGTACATTAACTTGCTTTAAAGCTTACGATATTCGCGGTGAATTAGGCGTCGAATTAAATGAAGATATTGCCTATCGCATAGGACGTGCTTACGGGGAATATTTAAAACCTAATAAAATGGTATTGGGAGGCGATGTCCGCTTAACCAGCGAAGCATTAAAACTTGCGCTGGCGAGAGGTTTGCAGGATGCGGGAACGGACGTTGTTGATATCGGCGTGACGGGTACAGAAGAAATCTATTTTGCGACGTCTTATCTGGCACTGGATGGCGGAATAGAAGTGACGGCCAGCCATAATCCGATGAACTATAACGGCATGAAATTAGTTCGTGAAGAATCTAAACCTATAAGCGGTGATACCGGGCTTGGGGAAATACAACGTCTGGCAGAAGAGAACAATTTTTCACCTGCCGATCCTGCTCAGCGTGGAACCTACGAAAAAGCGTCGGTACTCGATGCGTATATCGATAAATTACTCAGTTATGTCGATTTAAAGAATTTTATCCGTCCGCTGAAACTGGTCATCAACTCGGGTAATGGCGCTGCGGGCCATGTTATTGATGCAATCGAAGCGCGCTTCAAACAGGCCGGTGCGCCGGTTGAATTTATCAAAGTACATCACCAGCCAGACGGTACGTTCCCTAACGGGATCCCGAATCCGCTATTACCAGAATGTCGTCAGGACACCACCGATGCGATTATCAAACACAACGCCGATATGGGGATTGCGTTTGATGGTGATTTTGACCGGTGTTTCCTGTTTGATGATCTGGGGAATTTCATCGAAGGTTATTATATTGTCGGGTTATTAGCTGACGCTTTTCTCGAAAAATATCCCAACTCAAGAATCATCCACGACCCGCGTTTAAGCTGGAATACCATTGATATTGTCACCGGTGCGGGCGGCGTGCCTGTTATGTCGAAAACCGGCCATGCTTTTATTAAAGAACGTATGCGCCAGGAAGATGCAGTTTACGGTGGTGAGATGAGCGCCCATCATTACTTCCGCGATTTTTATTATTGCGACAGCGGGATGATTCCGTGGCTGCTGGTGGCGGAACTATTGCATGTAAAAGGCAAGTCCCTGCGCCAACTGATTAATGACCGCATTATTGCCTATCCGGCTTCAGGTGAAATAAACAGTTTCCTGCATCAGCCGAAAGAATCTATTGCGCGCGTGCTGGCGGTTTATGAAGGTGAAGCCATTAATGTCGATCATACGGACGGTATCAGCCTTGAGTTTGATGAATGGCGGTTTAATCTCCGCAGCTCAAATACGGAACCGGTTGTGCGTCTGAATGTGGAATCCAGGGCTAATTCAAAACTGATGCAGGAACAGACGAGAAGGATCCTTTCTATTCTCCGCAGTATGTAATTATCTGTAAAATATTTTCTGGTGAGTAATACAGCTCACTATCTAATTCGTATTACTCACTTTTAATTTCCGAAATGTTTCGCGTTTACTCTTATTTGTATTTTTTATCATCATACCAAAATAATAATTGATGAGGTTTTAATGATGTCACATGAAGTGAGTGTTGGGATTGTCGCTGACTGGTTGGTGACTTTTGCCGGGGCAGAAAAAGTTATTGCAGAATTTATAAAACTTTATCCTGAATCCGAGCTTTATTCGGTTGTTGATTTTCTCTCTGATGAATCCAGAAAACAATTTTACGGTAAAGATGTTAAGACATCATTTATTCAACGGCTTCCGTATGCAAAAACAAAGTATCAGCAATATTTGCCGCTGATGCCGTTAGCCATCGAACAGCTGGATGTCACAAAGCACAATATTATTCTTTCCAGCAGCCATGCCGTAGCAAAAGGGGTGCTCACCGGGCCCGACCAGCTGCATATCAGTTATGTCCATTCTCCGATACGTTATGCCTGGGATTTTCAGCATCAGTACCTCAGGGAAGCTGGTTTAGATAAAGGCCTTAAGGGTAAATTAGCACGATGGTTCTTGCACAAAATACGCATCTGGGATTGCCGTACCGCCAACGGCGTAGACCATTTCATTGCTAATTCACATTTCATCGCGCGGAGAATTAAAAAAGTCTACGGGCGTGATGCAGATGTTATTTATCCGCCGGTGAGCGTGGACCGTTTTAC
This sequence comes from Rahnella sp. BCC 1045, assembly GCF_019049615.1. Taxonomy (NCBI): domain Bacteria; kingdom Pseudomonadati; phylum Pseudomonadota; class Gammaproteobacteria; order Enterobacterales; family Yersiniaceae; genus Rahnella; species Rahnella sp. BCC 1045. The sequence goes on from NZ_JAFMOZ010000116.1 coordinate 7,977, forward strand.
GTTGCAGGAAAATAAAGACGACTTCTATTTTACCGCGTCCCGTATGGTGCCCTACAAGCGCATCGATATTATTGTGGAAGCGTTCAGCCAGATGCCGGACAAAAAGCTGGTAGTCATTGGTGACGGGTCTGAGATGACCAAAATAAAAGCGAAAGCGGGCAAGAATATTGAGATTTTAGGGTATCAACCGGACGAGGTCATGCAGGATCATATGCGTCGTGCGAAGGCGTTCGTCTTTGCTGCCGAAGAAGATTTTGGTATCACGCCGGTTGAAGCGCAGGCCTGCGGAACACCGGTCATTGCTTTTGGCAAAGGCGGCGTACTGGAGTCCATCCGGCCTTACGGTGAAGTAAATCCGACCGGTATTTTCTTTGCAGAGCAGACGGCAGATTCACTCCTGCGCGCTGTTTTGCACTTCGAGACCCTTCAGGGATCTTTCCTGCCGGTGAATTGCCGCAACAATGCATTGCGGTTCTCTGAAGAACGTTTTCACAGTGAACTGGATGACTATATTAAAACAAAGTGGCAAGCGTTTAATGAAAGTAAGAAAGTCATATATTAATTCTTTACGGTTCACTTATGCCATTTGTTAAATCGTTTCTGCATCTTAATTCTGGTTCACTCTCTGCCTTCCGGTGAATAACCTTACGATTATAATCGGGCATCATTCATGATGTGTTTATTAAATTGTAATCAAAGGATCTTATATGTCTAAAGTCGCACTGATTACCCATATAACCGGGCAGGATGGTTCTTATCTTGCCGAGCTTTTATTAAAGAAAGGTTATACTGTTCACGGGATTGGCGGGAATGTCGTTCCGCATAATACCGGTAATGCGGGCAGTAATTTCCACGATAAATCCTCTGATCTTCATATTTATACTTATGCTGATATCAGCACGGGAACGGCTCGCGATTTGCTCGCTATTATCCGACCGGACGAAGTTTATAATCTGGGAGTAGCAGGTCAGTTGTCTGAAAATTCTGACTCCGCAGATGATCTGTTTTCCACGGGGGAATTCAGTGCGCTGAAGGTACTGGAGGCTATCCGTATTCTCGGGCTGGAAACGAAAACGCGTTATTATCATGCGTCGCCTTCGGCGTTATGCGGTCTGGTGAATGGCATCGCGATTAATGAAATGGTGAGCCTGAATATTTATCCCTCCTGGTATGCCACGGGTATTTCTGATTTCTGGACCATTGTGAATTATCGCGAAACGTTCGGGTTATATGCATGCAGCGGCATTCTTTTTAATCATGAGTCACCACGCCGCAGCGAGAACTTCGTCACGCGCAAAATTACCCGCAGCCTGGCCAATATTACGCAGGGGCTGGAGAAGTGTCTGCATCTGGGGAATCTGAATGCGCTGCGTGACTGGGGCCATGCCCGGGATTACGTCAAAATGCAGTGGCTGATGTTGCAACAGGATAATCCCGAGGATTTTGTGGTGGCTACCGGTGTGCAGTATACCGTCCGCCAGTTTGTGACGTTTGCGGCGCTGGAGCTCGGGATTAAGCTGCGCTTTGTAGGCAAGGGCGTGGAAGAGAAGGGGATTATTACCGCGATCATCAGCCCGGTTGCGGCGGCCCTGAAAGTCGGGGACGTGATTGTCGCCGTAGACCCGCGTTATATCCGGCCTGCCGAAGCCTGTAAGGTCAATGTCAATCCGACCAAAGCCCGCCGTAAACTCGGCTGGGCACCGGAAACATCTTTGCAGGATATGGTGATTGAGATGGTGCAGGCGGACCTTGCTTGTGCGAAGAAAGCTGCACGGCTGAAATTGTACGGATAACGCCAGCCGCTGTTTCTGAGATGTATAAAAAAGCCGGAGAATGCGCAGACATTCTCCGGCTTTTTTTTGCCTGCTTTTTACCGTCCGTAGCCCAACCAGAGTGCCAGTAAAACGGCAGCGATATTGGCAGCGATACTGAGCATAAATCTCGTTCTGAAAGGTTGCTTCTGCGTTTTATGCCGGAAAAGTTGCTGACCCGCCAGTGCGCCAGCCCAACCACCGAGCAGTCCGAACAGCAGTAATGTGTTTTCCGGTATCCTTCGCCAGCCTTTGCGGGCGGCTAGCTTGTCGGCACCGTAAATCAGTAATGTCAGCAGGTTGATCAGTAATAAGCCCACCCGGACAGGATAAGGAGAGATGAGACTGACGCCGACCGTGAACATCAGCAGGACATAAAAGACCGCGTTCATTGAGATATCACCGGAAATTGAAGGAAGACCCGTGTAACTATAAAGAAAAGTAAGGACAGAAAGGACAGAAAAACAGAAAGGACAGAAAGCAAAAAACCAGCCGTTAAGCTGGTTTCTTTAAAGATGGTGCCCGGACTCGGACAAAGCTGCGAAGCAGCTTTGAACAGCGCTTGCGCTGGCCCCGAAGGGGTGAGTCTCAGTATGAGACGAATAATCGAACGGAGTTCGATGGAGAGTCCGTAGCTCAGAAAGCAAAAACCAGCCGTTAAGCTGGTTTCTTTAAAGATGGTGCCCGGACTCGGACAATGCTGCGAAGCAGCTTTGAACAGCGCTTGCGCTGGCCCCGATGGGGTGAGTCTCAGTATGAGACGAATAATCGAACGGAGTTCGATGGAGAGTCCGTAGCTCAGAAAGCAAAAAACCAGCCGTTAAGCTGGTTTCTTTAAAGATGGTGCCCGGACTCGGAATCGAACCAAGGACACAGGGATTTTCAATCCCTGTGCCGGAGGGTTAGTTTTCTCGTCGTCCTGTTGTTAAAATGTAAATTCGCATCCTGAGATAATTATCAGGTGCCTAAATGCATGTAATTCCAGTTATTTCTACAAAGGGTGGGGAAGGTAAATCCACTCAGGCAGCCAACCTTGCCGGCTTTCTTGCCGATGCAGGTCTAAAAGTCCTCCTCATCGATGGCGACTATGCCCAACCCACCGCAAGTAGCATTTTTGCTCTTTCTTACGAAGCGCCTAGCGGGTTGTATGAATTACTCATGCAGACTGCAGATCTAAGCCAACCTTCCAGCCTCATATCTAACAGCGTTATTCACGGGCTCGATATAATTATTTCAAACGACCCGCACGCCCAGTTACCTACTGCCATGCTTCACGCTCCGGATGGTCGGTTGCGCTTACGCAATGTTCTGCAACACCCACTTTTCCAGTCTTATGACGTCATTATCGTTGATTCTCAGGGCGCCCGCTCCATCATGCTGGAACTGATTGTACTGGCTGCCACCCGGAGTGCAGTCGGCGTGGTCAAACCTGTTCTCCCAGATGTCAGGGAGTTTATTCGCGGAACCATCAATATGATGGAGAACCTCCTTCCATTTTCAGCTCTTGGCCTGAAACTCCCCGAAATCCGTATTCTGATTAACTGCATGAAGTACACGCGTCTGGCCCGTGAAACCTATCAGCAACTCGAAGAAATCATCAACGATGGCAGATACAGCGCGCACAGCGAGCAAATCAACGTGTCATTGCTCAGCACCTTTATCTATGACCTTGAAATTTATGTTGAAGGGCATGCTGCGGGGCAACCGGCTCACCGGCTGGAAAAGAAAACCGGGCGTGTCAGTGATTCAGCATTTTCCACGATGCAACAGCTGGCCTGTGAGCTCTTCCCTGAATGGTCGCAAAAGTTTGCTGTCCTCGGTCTGGAAGGGGGCGCGAAATGATAGCGGCCAATATTATTTCTGTCCCTGTGGCTAACCGGCAGCACCCGCTGCCGGTACCGAGATTATCAATGTCGCCCGCGGAAAGGATCGTCAAGATAATCCAGGTGCTTTTCGATTTTAAAGAGAAAGTCTTTAGCACCTTTACTTGCCTTAAAAGCTTCCCACTCTTCAGTCAGCGTCAGGTTCATTTCTTCCGGTGTCATATTGGCAACCTGAGCAGCAGGCTGGTTATAGCGAAAGATGAGATAGGTCTAGATTGCCTTGAATGGCGTGATGCCCGGGTTCAATGCTTTCCAGCCGTGAGTGGCGGTCAGCCAGTCACCCAGCCACTGCAGGCGAAACATGTTTTGACGGGTGGACGAGTCTTCCGAGGTCTCCCGCGCAACGTGCCAGAAGTAATTCGACCATACGTGAAAGAAGGTCTCCTTTGTTCGCTCATTGTCGAAGAAGTGAAAATCATCAATGCCGGACGGCAGTTGTTGTTTTGTATCCATTTTTTTCCTCGTGAATATTTTTTTATGGGTATGAAAACGCTGTCCGCACCTTCAGACCGGAGCCGCGAAACTCGTCGGTCTGAAATTGTGCAGTCAGTTAAAGGGAGTTTACTCCCGGCAACTGTCCGTCTGGCACCCTTTACGAATGTTTACGCCAGTGTCAGTTCTCTGAAAATAAATGCGTTATTAACATTTTCTGGCTCTGTCATGCCGGAGCCGGAGGTGTTTCATGGTTGATTCAAAAATGGATATGTTACAAGGGCTTGTATCAGTGGAAGCGGAACAGAGCGTATTGGGCGGTTTAATGCTCGATAACGACCGCTGGGATGATGTTGCCCTGATTCTATGCGCCGAGGACTTTTTTAGCAGAAGCCATCAGACCTATTTCCGTGAAATGAAGCGTCTGATTGACGCCGCCAAGCCGATTGATCTCATTACGCTGACTGATGCCCTTGACCAGCAAAAACTGCTGGAGTCGGTGGGGGGGTTTGGGTATGCCGCAACGCTCAGCAAAAACACGCCCAGTGCGGCCAATATTGTTGCGTACAGCGAAATCGTGGCGAGGTACAGCCGTGCTCGGCAGCTTGCAGCCCTTGGCAGTGACCTTACCCGTGAGGTTTCAGCCCCGCGTGCAGATATTTCAGCGCTCCTGGAGCAGGCAGAAAAACGCATCATCGATATTGCTGAAAAAGCCGAGCCGGAAAAAGGCACCTCCGTGATAGATGGAATGGAGCGTCTTCTCAATGAGCTCGAAATTCGTAATCAGTCTCCTGACGGGATCACCGGAACGCCGACGGGCTTTGATGACCTTGATACCCGCACCTGCGGGCTGCAGAACAGTGATCTGGTGCTACTGGCTGCCCGTCCCTCGATGGGGAAAACGGCGCTGGCGATGGGTATGGTCACCGGCTCCCTTCAACAGAAGAAAGACAGCGTCGTTCAGGTCTACAGCCTTGAACAGCCGGCTGAACAGCTCCTCATGCGCATGTTGTCCTCTTTAGGTCATGTGGAGCTTCAGCGGCTTAAAAGCGGGCAGCTCGATGAAGAAGACTGGGCGCGTATCAGTAGCGCTGCCGGTCTCATTATGACGGAATGGCGTGAGCGGCTGATTATCGATGACACCAGCTACATGACGCCGGCGATGCTGCGCATCCGGGTTCGCCGCAATGCGCGTAAGTACGGTAAGCCCTCTCTCATCATGATTGATTACTTACAGTTGATGCGCTGTCCTGACCAGGAGAACAGGACGCAGGAAATCGCTGAAATCTCGCGTTCTCTTAAGGCGTTGGCGAAAGAAATGAAATGCCCAGTGTTGGCGCTCTCTCAGCTTAACCGTTCGTTGGAATCCCGTGCAGACAAACGGCCAAACAACGGTGATCTCCGTGACTCCGGTGCGCTGGAGCAGGATGCCGACGTCATCATGTTTATTTACCGTGATGAGGTCTATAACGCTGATTCTGATGATAAAGGCCAGGCAGAAATTATCATTGGCAAGCAGCGACAGGGGCCGATTGGTACGGTCAGGCTGCAATTTGACAGCCGCTTTACCCGCTTTGGATCTCTTCAGACACCCGTTGTTCTGGGAGGGAAATTCTGATGAGCAAATACAACAAAGTGAATCTCTCCGATGCCATGCTTCAGCGTGGCAAATCACCTTCACCAGTGGGTGCCGGAAATAATGTTTCACCACTGGTACCACCAGTCAGTGAAATGGCAATGATGCTCACGTTGGATCAGGTAAAGCCAAACCCCGACAACCCGCGAAAATCCCGTAACCCCCGTTACGATGATATTAAAGCCTCAATCAGGGCGCGTGGGCTGGATTCTATCCCGAAAGTGACCCGCGACCCTGAAGGTGAAGATGTTTATATCTTCAGCGACGGTGGGAATACTCGCTATCAGATCTTGAGTGAGTTATGGCAGGAGACCGGCGAAGACCGTTTTTACCGGATCCAGACCATCGTTAAGCCGTGGCCGGGTCGCCTGAAATGTTTGATAGGGCATCTGGCTGAAAATGAAGTTCGCGGTGATCTAACCTATATCGATAAAGCCCTGGGGATCCGTAACGCGCGCACTATTCAGGAGGAGCAGCTAGGAAAAAGCGTCGCATTGCGTGAACTATCCGATTTGCTGAATCAGGAGGGTTACCCGATCCACTACTCTTCTATAAGCCGCATGGAAGATACACTGAAATATCTCTACCCAAACATGCCTGATTTACTCGATTCTGGCTTAAGTCGTGGGCAAGTGGTTTCTATTCTCACACTCCGTTCAGCAGCAGAAAAAACCTGGAGCCAGTACGAAATAGTCAGAGATGAAAGTCCTGATTTTGGGGGAGTATTCGGTGCTACCTGCTCAGCTTTTAATAACCCCGACTCGTACTCCTTTGAGATGTTTCGCGATGAGCTGATTGGTCAGCTTCTCAAGGCCTTACCGCATCCTTCCCTGAATTATGACCGCTGGTTGATTGAACTTGATCCGAAAGAGCAGCAGCGTCGCGAGATGTTTGGTGAGCCGCCCGCACCGCCAGTCGTTACTCCGGTTAAGGCCACGCTCTCTTCATTATCGCCAGGAACAGAGGAGACCCGCCTTCCTCCACAGCCTGATGATAAAGTCCATATCACCGGGCTGCGGTCTGGCACCCTGACCGGCGCAGGTAACCGGCCGGAGCCGGTTCCGGATAACAACGCTGAGGTAGATGTTCCGACATTACCGGCTGCATTGCAGTCTCTGACGGATGGCAGTCAGGTTCGCCCTGCTAACCGGACGGAGACGCAGCCTGACCTCTACGGCGGGCCTGCGGTATTCAGTGGTGAGTCGGGTGTTCAGTCAGCATTGAACGATATCAATCTGTTTTCTGCTTTGTCGGATCCGCTTGATGAGTCCGGCAGGCAGCCATCGTCTTACGTGTCCTCCGTCGCTTTTGCGGCAACTGGACTCGAGCCCGTGACGGATATCTGGCATATCCCGGCTTTACAGGATGATATCGAGCACCTGCAAGATATGGCCTACCGGCTGGCCTTTGAGCTCGCTGAAGCCATGGGATGTGAAGACAGCATTCATGAAGATAAAGCTCCTCAGGCTGCTGGTTATAACGCCTCAGCCCAAAGCAGCAATGAGTTTGTATTGTTCCTGGCAGGGATGACAGGAAACCTGCCAAAACAGCCTTTCAACATGTTTATGTTCTGCCTGAATTTCTTCGGATCACACGTTATCAGTGACCAGCCCGTTTTTGCCGATGAGCACGTCGTTAAAGTGATGCGCCTTATCCGCGTGTTACGCCGTTTGCGTGAGCTGCAGCGTGATGCCGCAAAAGGGGGTTCTGATGAACTTTGATCTCAATGATGAAATGGCACAGGCCGTGACGGAACAGCAGCTTAGGGCAAGCCTGAGTCTGATCCTTGATGAAGTCCGTTCAGATAAACCCTCGCACCGATTCTGTGAGGATTGCGGCGCAGCTATCCCCGAAGCGCGTCGTCTGGCTGTTCGCGGCGTCCGGTTTTGCATCGGTTGCCAGGAGGTCAGGGAACATCATCAGCATATTGGCTCGGGGAGGCGCTATGACCACCGGTGATCATGAAAAATTGCTGCGCCGTATCCGTAAGCTGATGGCTCTGGGTACCCGCAATAATAATGCGTATGAGGCAGCCCGGGCGGTGCGCCTTGCGCAGACTTTGATGCAGCGACACAACCTTTCGCCCGATGATGTCGCGATTTCTGCCGTTCATGAGCAGGTGAGCTATCAGCTCTATAGCGATGCAATCAGCATTCCGGGGTGGTTGCATGCGATGGCTGCCGTGGTTTGTATGGCCACGGGAAGCCGTTGCTGGTTTGGCTGGTATAACACCGTCAGCCGAACGGGGCAGCCACGTCGCCGCCGCTCCCTGCATTTTTACGGGCTGAATGAACGTCCTGAGGTCGCGTTGTACGTCTTCACCGTCCTCTCCCGCCAGCTCCGGGAGGCCACCGACTTTCACATGCATTCAGCCTACCGTCTTAAGCGCTTAAAAATTCAAACAAAACGCAACCGTGCAGACCAGTTCCGGGAGGGCTGGGTGGTGGGTGTCTGGAACGTGCTGGAGTCTTTTGCACCGACTGAGAAAGAGTCAAATGTCCTGCGACGCTGGCTAACTCAAAGGTGTGATGATCAGTCTCTGTCTGAGATTAACGCCAGGGAAGCCCGGCGTTGTCGCGGGGATAAAGATGCGCGCGTATCCGGCTGGCTGGCCGGGCAGCGTGCTGAGCTGAATCAGGGGATCAATGGCCAGGCATCACAGGTGCCCACCCTGCAGTTATCCATAACCGGAGGAAGCGAAGATGAGTAATTTGCTGATTTTTATCGCATGTACTGCCAGCTGGGCGACGGACGTTTGGTTACTTTCGGATTTGGGAATTAACGGGGGGTTACTGTGAATCAGAACTTATCTCAGGCAACGAATGCCATATTGACGCAACTCCTGATGGAGTTGAAATCCGGCAACATCCGCCGGTGCGAGTCTTTAGGGATGACCATTGATGAAGTGCGTCAGCTTAGCCAACTGACCGTTGATGACTTGCATTACCTGATGCAAAGCAGCGTTTCGGTACTTGATGTGAGTATCAATCATGACAATTTCTGGATCATCGTCCAGCAGTCACGGACTGAGCAGAAGCGGATGCAGCGTATTGACCGGGCATTAGCCCTCGGGGGCTCAATTGAGCTGATGCAAACCTATTTTGGTCTGAGTGCTGCCGAGGTCAGCGCCCGTCGCCGCCTTAAAGGAATCGATACGGCGCGGGGGCGCACGCAGGCTCCGGATGAAGAGGCTGATGCGGGTATCTGGACAAAATGGAATGCATCAGGCCTCACGTCGCCGGATTCTCATGACGCGCTGGATGTGATGATGCTGGCCGCAGAATTACATGATGTCTCGTTAACCGCCGTCTGGACACGGGTCACTACATGGTGCCGCGAACTTGACCGCAAGGGCAATAAAAGGGAGGCCGTATGACAGAACTCCTGGATTTTTGCCCACGTCAGCAGGCCTCGCCGGCGGTGCGGCGCAAAGCTCAGCATAGGGTTGATTCGCTTAAAAATGGACATCGGGTCTGTAAACGGCTGGATGTTAACGGCTATCTCAAAATTGATATTGGTCCTTTCTGGCGGGTGCTCAGCAAAGACGGTGGGCACCGCTGGTTCCTGATGAATCACGAGACCTACAACCGTGAAATCAGGAAATAACACCGCAGGATAAAGCCTGTTGCACGATGACCGGCACAACACGGAACGGGGCCTCAATGGCCCCGCTGTGCTGTCACTGTTATGTATAAAGAGGACGCGAGATGGGATTACCGCCAGACAGCATTGTGGAGTTTACGCTGTCAAGAATGCAGAACAGCCTTGCCAGCCGAACGTCGGAGAATGACGTCACCAGCGAGCGCAGCGGGCTGCTTTTTCTGGGCAATGTGCATGATGCCTTTCCACGCCAGCTGTTCATGGATACACGCCTTTCCCCGCTCGATAAAACGGCGTGGGTAATGATCCGCTTATATGCACAGAAAAATGAAGGTGCCGTCTTCCCCACTTATGACGAGTTGCAGTTGCAGCTTGCGTCTCCCCATGCAGAGAAAGCGTCCCGCGAAACCATCAGCAGGGTGCTTCTCATGCTGCGAATAACCGGCTGGCTGAGCCTGTGTAAACGTGTCCGCGATGTGCGCGGGCGGGTGAGGGGAAACATTTATGCCCAGCATGATGAACCGCTCAGCTGCCGCGATGCTGAAATCTTTGATCCGGGTTGGCTGGATGTTGTGGCATCTGGCTGCGAGCACAAGAACAAAGCGGTCCGTATGACGGCCCTGGCTGTCCTGGCTGAAATTCGCAATGACCCCACGATGCGTCATCGCCATTCCCGTCTTGCAATGATTGAAAGCCGCCTCGGTGCGGCATCTACACCGCAGCAGATGGCCGCGCTGCGTCGCGCTTATCAGCCGGGTTCGGTTCCCGAACTCAGTATAAAAAGCACAGGAAATCATCAGAAATTACCCAGTTCGGATACCGAACTCAGTGATACAGGAGGGGAGTTTGAACAGGGTTCGAAATCCGAACTCAGTCTAAAATCAGCGACTTATGCCGAAGTTCGGAAATCGAACTGTAACGTACGTATTTTCACACAAGGTGTGAATAAAAAAACGTACGTATCTGACGGGAACGGTGGTAATGGCCTGCCAATGCCTGAACTGCCAGAATCGCTGACGAGCAAAATCTCTTCGGATGATGCTGTGATGCTGACGAATCAGCTGGCGGCCCTGCCTGAAACGCAGTCCTCGGTGTTGCTTGATTTGCTGAAAAACCAGCTGCGTAAGGGGCAGCTAACCAACCCGATGGGCTGGATGCTGGCCATGCTCAAGCGGGCCCGCGAAGGTCAACTGGTGAAGCCAGACACTGCCACTGCGTCACACACTGTCAGGTCTGTAAACGCCGCACTGACGCCGATGCCCACCGTTCAACGACCTGTGGAGCGGGCCTCGCCTGAACGTGTGTCAAGCGTTATCGCTGATATTCGGAATGCGATGTTGTGCCGCACATCTGCCGCTAAAAAGTAATCTTGCTGCGCCCCGCAGCAAAGGTTGAAAAGTGTACAGTGTTGCGCCCCGCAACAAAGGTTGAAAAGTGTACAATGTTGCGCCCCGCAACAAAGATTGAAAAGTGTACAGTGTTGCGCCCCGCAACAAAGGTTGAAAAGTGTACAATGTTGCGCCCCGCAACAAAGATTGAAAAGTGTACAGTGTTGCGCCCCGCAACAAAGATTGAAAAGTGTACAGTGTTGCGCCCCGCAACAAAGGTTGAAAAGTGTACAATGTTGCGCCCCGCAACAAAGGTTGAAAAGTGTACAGTGTTGCGCTCCGCAGCAAAGGTTGAAAAGTGAACAGTGTTGCGCCCCGCAACAAAGGTTGAAAAGTATACAGTGCTGCGCCCCGCAGCAAAGGTTGAAAATTAAACAGCATCGTCTTTCGCAGCGGTTATTTAAATATTTGAGGCTTATATTCCGAAAATGGATGAAGAGTTTTTCGTTGTTGGGAACGCTGTCTTTTCAGGACTATCAGACCCTTCTTAACTGATAAAGCGGTGACAACGATGGCAGACAACACTGAAAAAAGAACGGGTGCATTGCACTCTGAGTTGAAAATTGAACTCCACAGCCACTACGCCATTGGGCTGTGGCAAGGCCGGAGGGCGGAAAAAGGGGAAGAGGGTGCTAAAGGAAAGCCGGCCATCATGGGAATGCCGCGATTTCTTAGCCTGGCTTCCAGAATCAACCAGGATTCGTTGAAAAATAATCCCTGGGCAGATGCTGCGATGCTCGCGCTGGAAGAAAAAATCAGTGGGGCCAGTCGCACCATGTCTGCGCTGATAAACAGCCTTGATAGCGATATGGAACTGATCCCGACGGGTGTCACCTTCACGGAGCCAGGCGTTTCTGCGCCTCTGGATATCAAAGTGTTCAGCAACACCCCGCTGGGTTACCGCTGTGTGTATTTGTTAATTGGTTTTGACCAATTTTCAAAAAAGGTTCTTCAAGCATCTCATTACGCGCTGATTTCGCGGACTAAACGTGACCAGCTTCTGAGTGAGGGGGGGCGGCTGATCCGGCAGATTTATGGCAGTGTTATTTCTTATCGCTCACTGGCGGTGTCGCGGCTGGATGCTGTTGAAAATAATGCAGTGTGGCAACAGGCTGTTTTAGACCTCGGTGAACCAGACGTTGACGTGCTGCTGGGTAACCGCCGGTCTGCGTTCTCTCCGCCGGTCAATGAGGCCAGTGTTAACCTCTTGCGCATGCGGCACCGGGCTAATCACAACGCGGCAACCAAATAGAGGAGGGAGGATGCGCCTAATCCTATGTGAAAAGCCCTCTCAGGGAAGGGATATCGCGGCCATTCTTGGTGCCACGAAACGCGGTGCCGGTTTTCTTCAGGGACCGGGCGTGACCGTCACCTGGGCTATAGGCCATTTACTCGAAAACGCCTCTCCGGAGGCGTACGGGCCGCAATTTGCGAAGCCTTGGAATATTACTGCTTTGCCGGTACTGCCCACGCAGTGGCAAATGACAGTGAAAAAGGATACGGAAGAACAGTTTAAAACTATTGCAAAACTACTGAAGCAGGTTGACGAAGTGGTTATCGCCACCGACGCTGACCGGGAGGGAGAAGTCATTGCCCGGGAGTTGCTGGATTTTTGCCAGTGGCAGGGGCCGGTAAACCGGTTGTGGTTATCCGCACTGGATGAACAAAGTATTCGCGAGGGACTCAACCGCATCAAACCCGGCAGTGAGACGTTGGCTCTGTACTACGCGGGATTAGGGCGGGCCCGGGCCGACTGGCTGACGGGCATGAATCTCACCCGTCTTTATACGTTGAAGGCTCGTGAAAAAGGGTTTGATGGCGTGTTGTCGGTCGGGCGGGTGCAGACCCCGACGCTGGCACTGGTAGTCACCCGCGACAGGGATATTGCGATATTTGTTCCGAAGCCTTATTGGCAGGTCAGGGTGATCCTGCATGCCGGGGGCGTGACGTTTACTGCCCACTGGGTGCCGGCGAAAATGTACACCGATGAGGAAAAACGTTGTGTCCATCAGGGCATTGCCCAGCAGGTGGCTCAGTTGTGCCGTCAGACGGCACAGGCACAAGTTCTGGAGCAGGAAAAAAAGCGCGAGAAAGAAGCGGCTCCGCTGGCCTTTTCGTTAGGCGCTCTCCAGCAGGCCTGCGGTAAATTGTGGGAAATGTCCCCACAACAAGTGCTCGATACGGCACAAAGTCTTTATGAGACGCATAAAGCAACGACCTATCCCCGTACTGACTGCGGTTTTTTGCCAGAGTCTATGCGTGAGGAAATCCCCCAGGTACTTGCCGCACTGGCTAAAACCGACCCGTCCGTGATGCCGGTGATAGCGACCTTAGACCCCCGCTTTGTGTCGCGTATCTGGAATGATAAAAAGCTGACGGCCCACCACGGGATTATTCCGACCAAGCATGCCTGCGACCTGGGTAAAATGAACGACACAGAGAAGCGAGTATATGAACTCATTCGCCGTCACTATCTGGCTCAGTTCCTTCCGCTGCATGAGAGTGATGTTACGCACCTCGATCTCAGCATCGGGGGACAGCTTTTCCGCACTACGGGGCGGGTGGTCGTGGTACCAGGATGGAAAGTGTTGTTCAGTTCAAACGCTGACCGTAAAGACAGCGGTCCGGATGATCAGGCCGATGTGTTACCTGCTCTGAACAAAGGGGATATTTGCACCGTGACGGCGGCAGAAGTTAAAGATTTGATGACGAAAGCACCGCTGCACTTCACCTTTGATACGCTGATAGCGGCGATGATGAATGCGGCGTCTTACGTGACGGATTTGCAGCTTAAAAAGGTCCTAAAAGAGAATGCGGGTTTGGGAACAGAGGCGACGCGTGCGGGTATCATCGATACCTTGCTCAAACGCGGATATATCGTGATCAAGGGCCGTTATCTGCGGGCGACCGAGGTGGCGATGGATTTAATTGACGCCTTGCCCGCGCCGTTGAAAGAGCCCGGCATGACGGCGTTATGGGAGCAGGCGCTCGATGAGGTTGCCGCGGGGCGCATGCGGCTGGAGGATTTTATGGCACGACAAACGGGCTGGACACGGCAGCTTGTTGCTCAGGGGTTGGTTCAAAATGTGGCTATCCGCGTACCCCCGACGCCACTATGCCCTCTTTGCGGCAGTAAAACCCGGCTGCGGCGCGGTGATAAAGGGGCTTTCTACAGCTGTGAGAAATATCCGGCCTGCAAAGGCGTGGTCAATGCCGCTGATCAAGGGAAGAAAAAACCGTCTAAGCCTAAGTCACGTAAACCAAAGCAGAATTAACCGATTGCGGGCAGGGTGGGATTTTTGCTATGTTTCTCGTGGCTCTGAAGCCGCACCCCGTGACTGCGGTCTGCCAGAATGCTACATGCATTGTGTTCTGGCAGAACAGTCTGACAGGCCGCTCCCACACCTGAGAGTAGAGTCTGTAAGGCACATAACCTCCGTGAAAACCGTGCCGGGTCCTGAACATGCCCCGGAGCTGCTTAAACAGCTTAACCTCAGATCGATGGTGCAGATCGCAATGGCGGTACCTTAGGGTGCCGCTGTTTATTTGTGTCTCCCCAGTTTCAATTTTATAGCCCCTTCATATTGACTTCTCTCCGCCGTGGTTTAAAACTGAACAGGCTCACCGTTGTCTTTGACAACTGTCAATGTTCCGGTGATTTGAGAGGAACGCCTTCGGGTGATCACATGCCAATGCCATCATGACCTGAGAGATGGCGCTTTCGAGCGGTACTAAATCTGTTTAACCTTTGAAAACAGAGACCTTCGGGTTAAGGCTACCTTCACAAATTCAGCCAGTCAGTGACCATGTTACTGACTTCCCTGCGGGAAACATTCTCCCGCACGGGATGATTGTTTCTCCGCTACCTGTTTATTTTCACTCCGGAGAGAACATCATGACTGCAACTGCAAATACCCCTGCTTCAAACAACGCTTCACATTCTTCCTCTCAGTCTAAGGCTGAATATTTCAATCTGAACGTCACCGGGATCGGATACCTCAACAATATCCGCAAAGTGGCTGGCACCACCGGTGAATTCACCTGTGCCGTCATTAACGCCCTGACCGGCCCGACAGACAATGCGTCTTACACTCGTTTTGACGTGACTGTTGCAGGCAAGGAAAGTGTTTCACTCATCAACCGCTGCCAGAAATCGGTTGATGAAGAGAAACAGGTGCTGATTGGTTTTGTCCTGAGCGGTCTGACTGCTGACGTGTTCACCCTTGCTAAGGGCGAACACGCCGGTGAAAGTCGTCCCAGTTTGAAAGCCCGACTGATTGCCGTCGAGTGGATAAAAATTGGTGGCGAGATCGTCTTCAAGTCTGAAAAACCGACGTCTACCCCGCCGGGTCAGCATGCAGAACAGCCGAAAAGCTACGCTGATAACTCATTCTGATCCGACACGGATACACACCCAGCTGGAACACACCAGCGGGTGTGTTCCTCTCACTTATTTTTAAGAGGAATTCATTATGTCCAGTCGCGGCGTAAACAAAGTTATCCTGGTCGGTTTTTTAGGGCAGGAGCCTGAAGTTCGTTACCTTCCAAACGGTACAGCAGTGACAACTATTTCACTGGCCACTTCCGAATCCTGGCGTGATAAACAATCAGGCGAAGAAAAAGAACGCACTGAATGGCACCGTGTTGTGTTGTTTGGCAAGCTCGCTGAAGTCGCCGGTGAATATCTGCACAAAGGTTCTCAGGTTTACATTGAGGGCCAGTTGCAGACCCGTAAGTGGACTGACAACGCCGGTGTTGAACGCTGGACGACTGAAATTGCGGTCAAACAGCAGGGCACCATGCAGATGCTGGGCAGCAGTAACCGCACAAATACCAATGGAAGCGGACAGCCAGCAGGAAGACAACAGGCTGCAGCTCCTGCACACAGCGGGACACATCAGCCGGCTCAGCAGCCTATGGGCAATGAACCGCCGATGGATTTTGACGATGATATTCCGTTTCTCGGTTTCGGGTACGGAGTCTGTCGCGGTGCCATTTACGGTATGTCGTAAGGAGCTCAACATGGTATACGGCGTACTGGCTTTAGTGTGCTGCGGAAAGAAAATACCTGTTGATGTGATGCGCAGCAATGCTGGTTTTTATCTCGGCACATCTGACAACATGGAACCTCTTTCGCGAGAATCGGCAGAGTACTGGCGTACCCGTCGTGAAGCTGAAGAGGCTTTACGTGATGGGAACTGGACTCAGCTGACTTATTGCTGAGCATGAACCTTAACTGTCCACCCTGTGGGGAGAATTCTCCTCCAGGGGGATTCTCCTTTTTTATTGGAGAATAATGATGACGCACCTGAAAGCGCTCAGGCATGAGGCCAGACAGCTTCTGCTTGCCGATGTTGCCCCTTTCTGGCGTCTGCATCCGGAAGTGTTAGCGCTAATGGAAGCTGAACTTTTCGATGCTGAGGATCCGGAAGTTTTGGCTGCTTACGTTGTTTGAAGGCTTATGTGCATCACTCTTCGCCAGCTTTGACTGGCGTTTGATTCTCTGACAGACTCACCTTATTGAAGGTAATGTGAGCTGTTAGCGGAGGACACTATGACTAACCGTTATAATACTGATTTTTATGGCTGGACCAGGGAACAGGCTGATTTGCTGCGTTCCGGGAGCCTCAGCGAACTGGATACACAGAACCTTCTGGAGGAGATTGAGGCAATGGGAACAAGCGCTGAAAACGAGCTGGAATCTCGCCTCGAAATTTTGTTTATCCACCTGCTGAAATGGCAGTTCCAGTCCGACCGACAGGGGCGAAGCTGGCAACTCACCATCGAGGAGCAACGCCGCAAGATTGAGCGCCGCCTCAAGAAAAGTCCGAGCCTCAAGCATAAACTGCCTGAGATCATAGGAGATGCTTACGGTGATGCAGTGATCAGTGCCGAGCGTGAGACAAACATCAAGCGCTCCGTGTTTCCCACTGTTTGCCCGTGGTCATTCGAGCAGTTTATGAATCAGGATTTTTACCCTGATTAATCCAATCATTTTTTTTGCACGAAACGCTGGCTTGTCCGGCGTTTTTTTTATGCTTTCTGCTGCTAAAAACCGTTAAACTCGTTTCTCCAGAAAATTAAGTATCCTCCTGATAGCAGCTCTTATCGCATCACAATCTCAACTATCACAATTCCTAATTGCTGACTGATTTATCAACGGCCCGTTATTCTTATAAGTTGGGAACCGGATAACTCCTTTCTTACGCGGCGATCTCCGGACAAAATCAGCTCTCCAGACAAATAATGCATCTGTGTGAGAGGCAAATATCATGATGCGAGCTTTAGGCAGAAAAATTGTCGCGATAGGTGAGTGGTTATACTTTGAATTTCTCATTGGGTACAACGAGACCGCTCTGATGTTTACCATTTTACTGCTGATATCATCTCAGTTTGCCTTAGCGCTGACGGCACCCTCGCTCACGGGTTTTTTGATAAACTTCCTCTTCTTTCTGACCGTGCGGATAGGTGTGATAATAGGGCTGGATGCTGAGCTAGGTCTGTTTATTACGTCGATTTATTTATTGCTGGTTTGGGCCCTCGTCATTTATAAGCCTTTTCATCACTGAACAATTAGCAAAGAAACATGCGGGAAAAAATACCAGCCCAAAACTTATTATGTATATTTGATAAGCCATTGGGACATCTTTATGCCAGACGAGATGCCATAGGGATAATGTGGATATAAGCGGCAGAAGGGGAAACAGCCATTTATGTGAACCGGTAATAAATGAAAGGTAGCGAATGGCGAAACCTCTTTTTCCTGCGGGCATTTTTATTACAGCATCTTCAATAATTAGCACGTTCAGATAGGAACGGCTTTTTAATATGACAATGTCGCCTTTTTTCTTGGGGAGACATTCGCAGAAAATGATCCCATAAAATCGGTGTCCATTGATGAGTGCGGCCCAAAAAACGTCATTCTTACGAAATTGCTTTAGGGCATCCTTTCTGAAAACCACAGCGGGGGGTGTTTTACTTTTTGTTTTGGTTTTACCCGAGCCCACCCTCGATAGTTTTGGATTGAGGGTGCAAAAGACCGTACCGTTCCTTCCTGCCCGAATCACTCCATCATCACGTATTTTGCTCAGTGCGCTTGACGAGGTGAAATGGAATGCAGCTTTTGCGGGCCATTGTCTCATATGCTTGTGTCTGACATAGCTCACACAAAGCCAGCATAGAAACAGAGGGCTCATTAAGAGGGAAATGACGTTGATTCCCGTTAGGGCGTTCTCGGATGTAAAAAGCCAATTCATGCATTCATCTTCATTCTCCCACACCTTTTATCTTTATCGGTGTCAGCCGGTTTTTCTTCAGTTTCCAGAAAGAGTTTAACGTTGTCCCGCTTTGTGCCGCCGTCAGAATATCCGTCTCTCATTCGGATGACTTTTACGGTGAACATTGATGGCACAACTGACCCTGCATCCCGGGCACAAACTGGCATGGCTTACGCTGTCATTGCTGACCGCCGGGTGCGCCAATAACGGCACGTCTTCAGACGCTTTGTCTCGGATCCCCGCAGACCCCCGCGTTAGCGACATTTACCAGGGCAAAGCCCCCGAAGTAGTGCGTTATGATAAATACACCCTGGTCAGCGCCCGGCCAGACGACGCACAGCGTGACCCGTTAAATCAGATGGTTGAGATCACCATGCCGGCGCAATTAGTGCGTTCAGTTGGCGATGGATTTCGCTATCTGCTGCTCGAGTCCGGTTACTCTCTTTGCCCTTCTTCCTCATCCGTCTTCTCGGAGCTTTTAAGCCGTCCTTTGCCTGCAGTACAGCGTTCAATTGGGCCTGTTCGTTTAAGTGAAGCATTGCAGGTTCTGGCAGGGCCCGCCTGGCGGTTACGGGTGGATGATGTGAACCGCGAAGTTTGCTTTACGCTCCGCGATGCCTATCGTGATTTTGCGCCTAAAACGGTGACTGCGGCTTATATAGGTAATCCCGTGACACCTGTTATTGCACCGCGGGTGGCGAGTGATGGGTTCTTAGCATCGCCTTCTGGTTCACTTACCTCAGGAACTCACCCTTCTTCAGCTCTGCTTTCCGCTCCTGCGCAGGGACAGCCTAAGCTTTTGTTAAAACCGGAAAGTATCCCCGTGCCTTCACCTGTGCTTACGGCAATGAAAAGCGGGCCTCAAATGGCAAGCGCAGTGCCCCCTGGTCGGGTCTCTGGCGTTTCAATAACGTCTTCTCCTCAGGCACATCAGCCTGCACAGGCTTTGGTCAAACCGTCAGCACCAATACCGATTGCTGCCGTAAAAACAGCGGGAAGTGTGAGACCTCTACAGACAGTTCCGGCAGTTTCCCGTCCGCTTACGCACAGCTTCCCATCCCCGGCGGCAGCGCCAACGGTTCCGGCATTTGTTCCCGGGCGCCCTGTAATAGCCGCGCCCTCAGGTCAACTGTGGAGCGCTGAAGTGGGATCCACTTTAAAAGAAACTCTGACGCGTTGGGCGGGAACGGCGAAGTGTGAAAACGGCGGGAGTTGGGTTGTTATCTGGCCGGTATCGCTTGACTACCGTATTGACGCACCTCTGACGTTCCACGGCAACTTCGAGTCGGTACTGGTTCAGGTTTTTGACCTGTATCGCCAGGCGGACAAACCGCTTTACGCCGCCGCCAGCCGCATGCAGTGCCTGGTTTCGGTCAGTGACCAGCCCGGCCGTAACTGATGGGATACGCCATCGCCGCACTGGCTCTGATTTTATTGCTGATTGTCGGCAACGTTCAGACCCGGGAAGCTTCCCGTTTCGAGCAACAGGAGACCCTGTTGAATGCCAACCGGCTCGCTTCAGACATGCTCCGTCTTGCCAGTGCTGTCAATGATTGGCGATACACCCGTCAGCTTGCCGATGGGCCGATTGCCGTTGGGCAGTTTGGCATGGTTCCGGTCCCTGACAGTCATATTCAGGCGGCAATTCAGGGAGGCAGGCTCTGGGTCTGGTCTGCGGACCGCCCGAGTCTGGTCTATTCCCTGAACAACCAGTCGGCAGGTTCTGCTCTGGTCTGCATGGTGTCAGGCGGACGTCTGAAAATGTCTGATGGCACCGATATGAATTTATCCCTTCCTGCCGGCGTGGCGGAAGGCAATGTTGTTTATCTCAACTGAAGGAATCGAGAATGCAGAAGTATTGTCTTTCCCGACCCGCTCTCCATGCCGCGATGATGGCCGCGTTGGTGACGTTGGCAGGGTGTACTGAATTTAACCGCATGGACAGTAAGGCGCAGGACGACGGCAACTCCGCTCAGCGCATAGTCAAAAGCCGCACATCAATGACGCAAGATGCCGTAACGTGGACAGATAAACCCTGGGTAAATCTCAAGCCGGTGATCCCGGTGGCTGAGTCAGCAGATGACAAGACGCTCCCCGATTGCCAGATCACGATTAACCGTCCTGAAGGAATGACCTTACCTGAAATTGGTCAGCGTATTACGGCAATGTGCGGACTGCGTGTCACTATCACGCCTGATGCATTGCAAGCGCTGGTCTCCACGGGTGGGGGTAATGTAACGACGCAGCAAATGTCAGGCAAATTGCCCGCGCCTGATGATAATGGTCGCGTTCCATTGCCGCTACTCGGTGGACAGGCTCAGCAAGGGGGAGCCGCCTCAGGGGCTGAGGCCGTTCTCACCGGCCTCAAATGGCAGGGCAACCTGCGCGGGTTACTTGAAATTATCTCCAGCCGCCTGGGGCTGTCCTGGCGTAATGACCATGGGGATATTGTTTTTTACCAAATGGATACGCGGACGTTTCAACTGGTGATCCTCAATACCAAAATTGACAGCTCAGCGAGCATCAATTCAGGAGCGGGGAACACAATGGGAGCGGGCAGTGGTACGGGAGGGGGGACAACGGGAGACGTCAATTCCTTACAAAAAACGGGATATGACCTTAGCAGCAATCTCTATGATGATATCCGTAATACCGTTGAAAAAATGCTGACGCCTGCAAAAGGGCGTTACTGGCTCTCTTCCGCCAGCGGTACGTTGACCGTGACGGATACGCCGGAAGTACTCGAACGCGTTAGCCGGTATGTTGAATATCAAAATACTGTCCTGAACCGTCAGGTTCAGTTGAATATCGAAATCCTCAGTTACACACATTCCCGTACAGAGAATAACGGCATCGATACAGATCTGATTGCCAAATCTTTGCATAATTTTGGCGCTACGGTCAGCGGCACATTCACGAACGCGTCTTCATCAGCCAGCAGTCTTGGCCTGGCAATTCTCGATAGCGCCACAGGCGATGCTGCGCGTTTTTCCGGTTCACAGCTCTTTATCAAAGCGTTGTCTGAGCAGGGAAACGTCAGCGTACTCACCAGTCAGGCCAGGGCAACGACGAACCTGACCCCCGTACCCTACCAGCTTTCTAACCAACAGGGGATCATGACGTCCTCAAGTTCCACGGCAACCGCGAATGTGGGGGTCACTTCGACCATGACGACCACGACGCTGACCACCGGTCTTTTCATGACAATGTTGCCCTACATCCAGGAAAACGGTGATGTGCAATTGCAGTTCGCTTTCAGCTACACCAGCCCGCCAAAAATTGAGTCGTTTATCAGTAAAGACGGAAACACCCGTAATGATATTCCTAACACGTCAACCGAGGCGATGACCCAGAAAGTCAACATGCGCAGCGGCCAAACGCTGGTATTGACCGGCTCCGATCAGGTTACGACTTCAGCAGACAAACAGGGCACCTTTACGCCGGGTAACTGGCTGTTGGGGGGAGGGCAAAATGGGGCGTCTACACGCACCACGCTCGTTATTCTCATTACGCCTGTGCTGCTGAGGTAATTATGAAAAACCTAAAGGAAAAATTAACCCCAACTACCCAGTCTGTACTGATTCAGGGGCGAGCTGCGTGGCTGACAGGTCTGCGCTGGCAAGATGAGAAGGGGGAAAAGGTCCATTTTTGGGGGCATTCTCGCGGCGATACTCATCGGATCCGTATGGGAAGGAAACCCGACAGAATGATCGGTTTTGCCCGGCCAGCCCGCGCCCGGCGTGGTGTTCGATTCTTTTCTTTGGCTGCTGCATTTTTAATGCGCGAAGGGGGAAACAGCTACGGCATTTACAGGCTTGAAGAAGGGGCGGACCGCTGGGTGTTCTTCGCCACAGTCGGTGGGCGTCTCTCCGTCATGGGCGATGTGTCCGGTACGTTGCGGGAGGTAAACGCTGCTCGCGAACGGTTCATTGAATTCAATGAGCCCGGGGACATGCAGAGTGACTGGTATTGCTCTGCCACACCTGAGGCCCCCCAATCCTGGCAAAGCCTGGGGAATGGCTTAACCCGGCAGCAACGTCGTCGCGCTCAGCTACGGCAGATCCCCTCGCTGCCAACGTTAGGGGCACTGGTGTTGGTGGCGGTAGGGAGCTGTGCCGCTCTCTATTACTGGCGTGATGATGCTACCGCGCAGGCCAGGCAGGCGGCGGCGCTGGCGAAGTACAAGGCGCAGCAAGCTCTGGCAGCAACTAAACCCCGTGTGCAACCAAAAGTTGTTCACCCCTGGGCTTCCCTATTACCGTCCTCTGGATTTCTGAGCCAGTGTTGGTTTACCCGCGAACCCTTGCCCGTTTCGGTGGTGGGATGGCGGCTTATCGCCGGCGAATGCACTCAGTCGGGATTACGTTTACGGTATGTCGCCATGCCCGGAACTACGGTCAATGATTTTGCCAGCCGGGCCAAACAGATTTTTGGTCAGCGTGCGGTGTTTAACCTGAAAGAAGGCGGACAGAACGGCGACGTTAATGTGCCTTACGCCCCCAGCGGTCAGCCAGCAAGAGATGAGGACTTACCCGATGCGGACACGCAGCTTATGCGGTTTGTTTCCCACCTGCAGCGGCGCGATATCCACGTTCAGTTTACGGAGATAAAACCCCCTGAGGTTATTCCCGGTGCGGCAAATCCTCCCCCTCCTCAGGACTGGCGTGAGTTTACCTTCGCCGTCAATGCCCGTTTGGCCCCGGAGTGGATGCTGGCTGGCTGTGATGATACCGGGCTTCGTCTCTTCAGTATTGCTTTCACGCTTAGCCCTCAGGGGCAGTTTGACTACACCGTTAAGGGGAGTCTTTATGCACAACGTTAACCCCGCCTCCCGGTTTTGGCTGCTGGGCATTTTTGCGGCTTTTTGCCAGCCAAGCCTGGCTGCAGAAACCCCCGTTTCTGCTGAGGCCGGGAATGTCACAATTGGCCAGCTCGAAGCTATTCAGTCGCGCAATTTCCTTCTGGAACAGCAGGTACAGACCGCCCGACTCACGCGGCAGTTGCGTGAAAGTGAAAGCGAAACTCAGACGAGCCAGGCTGCTAATGTGCCCCCGTCGCTGCCTTTCATTCCCTCCGGCCCGCCAACAACCGGTGTTGTTCAGCAAGCGGCCAGAGCTGCCTCAGACAGAGGCGGCCAGGTTTCTGTCCGTTTGCAGGAAATTTACGGGCGTGGTTCTCAGCTGCGCGCCCGTATTGTTTTGCCTCAGGGCGGAGTGACTGAGGTTTCTGTCGGCGATCAGTTGCCGGACAGCAAGGTGTCGGTCAAATCAATCACCGTGAATACCGTCAAGCTCAGTGACGGAACCGAACTGTCCTTTTAAATCCCAATCAGGAAATATTATGCAACCGAACAGTGAAATTATGGATTTTGTGTTGGCTGAGGACGTTCCCGACAGTCATGGAGCCATCAGACTGGTGATTGACACTAACCGCCGTAGCGATCCCCGGGTGCAGCGTTGGGTTATGGATATGGTCGAGGCTTACCCTTTGGCGTCGAAAGAGTTCGTGTCGCTTAGTGAGCTCAATGCCCGACGGGGAAAGCAACTCAACAACGGGAACGGTTCGTTAGCAGGCCAGAATTCTCTCGATCTGAGTGCAACCCAGCAAAAAGTGCTGGCCTATATGGCGGCTGCCGGGCAACTGGATTCCTCGGACATCCATCTGACGCTGAGCAGTAATGAAAATATTACCATTATTGAAATGCGCATACACGGCGAGCTTGAAGTCATCGATGAGTTGACCTATGACGAAGGATTGTCCCTAGTATCGACGATTTACCGCTCTATGTGCGATTTGCGTTCAATGGATTTCCTCGCACAGATTGCGCAAAAGGGCAGGGTGGGCTCAGAGTATGCCCGCCGTGCCGGGGTGTTTGGGGCGCGTTATCAGCATATGCCTACGCCAGACGGTCTTTATGTCGTGCTGCGTATTATCCCAGACGACAGCGATAAAGTGCCTACCCTGGAACAACTTGGTTTCTTGCCCGAGCAACGGGCACTGATTGAAAAAATCCTGAGGATACCGGAAGGCATGATGTCGCTGACGGGGCCAACGGGTTCAGGGAAGAGTACGACGTTGCGCACATTTAGCCGGCTCTGGCTCGATCGTACTCGGGGTAAAAAACGCCTGTTAACCATCGAATTTCCCGTTGAGGGGCGTATTGCCGGGGCTATTCAAACCTCAGTGATGCCTAAAACCAGTGCTCGTGAAGACGTGGCGGAAGCCTGGGAAGAGTCCAACGCCGCTGCACTTCGCTCCGATCCCGACGCTATTGTGATCGGGGAAATGCAGGAGCGTAACTCCGTCATGGCGGCTATCCACGCCGTCGAGTCTGGCCATTTTCTTTTTAGTACGCTCCACGCGGGCAGCGCCGCCGGCGCCATTGCTCGCATCAGTTCGATGGGCGTCAATTTGCAGCTCATTGCTGACCCGCAAATCATGGTTGGGTTGCTCAGTCAGCGCCTGTCTCAGACCTTGTGTCCGCTCTGTCGCATACCCTGGTCTGAGAAGGTCGCAACACTTGATGTGCATGTCCGGGAAAGGTTGGAGAAATACTGCAATGAACCCGGCATTTGCTCACCGGAGCAGCTTTGGTTTCGTCATCCCGACGGCTGCGAGCATTGCCAAAAAAAGGTTGAGCTTACTGGACGCATCGTCAGTCGCGGCGTGAACGGCCGCACCGTGCTGGCCGAAGTGATCCGCCCGGATGCCCGCTTTATGAGCCTGTTATTGTCGCACGGGACCTCCGTCGCGCGTCAATACTGGTTACAGCATCTGGGGGGCATCAGCCGTCGCATACATCTTTTGAGGCGGCTGGCCGAAGGCGTCGTAGACCCGCTGGACGGCGATCTGGTCTGCCCGCTGGATGAAGACGAATTGCTGTCCTGTGAGGTTCCTCATGTCTAAAAATTCTACCGTTTCCTACCGTGCACAAGAGATGAGCCTGTTACCGAGAATACGCTATGAGCTTGTGCGCAGGACCTTCACCGGTAAATATCGGCAACCTTTTTACGAGACGCTGCGCTTTCTGCTGGAAAACAAGAAGTCATTTCAAGAAGCATTGACGATGATCGGTGAGGTGCATACTGATTTTGGCCGTCGCTGGCATCCTTACATTGAGCTGGTAGAGGATTGCCTCGAAGCACTTGCCGATAACAGTGCAGGCCATTCTCTGCCGGACGTTCTTGCCTCCTGGGTTCCCTGGGAGGAGGCCGCGCTTATCAGCGCGGGTATCCGAAGTGGCAGCGTGCCGCGTTCACTCAAGCAAGCCGACAAGTTGATTGTCGCGCGGCGGCGGATTATGGCACAGGTGCTGATGGCTTCTGTTTACCCGGTGCTCCTGCTTTCCCTGGGAGCCGGTCTGCTGACGGTGAATAACCGGCTGCTTATTCCTACGCTGAGCAAAGTATCTTCTCCGCAGTCCTGGACGGGCTCCCTCGGATTCATGAATCAGGTTTCGGCATTCACAACGGCCTACGGCAGCGCACTCGCACTCGGAGGTGTCGGGGGCGTGGTGCTCGTGTTGTGGTCACTGCCGCGCTGGCGTGGCCGTTTGCGTCGTTTTGCTGACCGGCTGATGCCGTGGTCAATTTATAAGGATCTGCAGGGTGCCGTTTTTCTCATGAACGTCTCTGCGCTGCTTGAGGCCGGCGTGCCGCATCGTGAAGCTGTCAGAATATTGCATGATTTTGGCTCCCCCTGGCTGCGGGAGCGCCTCGACGCTGTGATTGACGGTTTTAGTCACGGTGCAGGGCTGGGAAGATCACTGCGCGATTGTGGGTATCAGTTCCCCAGCCAGGAGTCGGTCAATTATCTCTCGATCCTGGGGCAGGGCGAAGGTGCTTCTGCGCTCATCAGTAACTACGCCGACCGCTGGCTCGAGCAGGTTCTCGTATTAGTTGGCCGGCGCGCAAACGTGGCCAAACTTTTCTCTCTGTTTCTGATAATCACTTTCTTCTTACTTATGCTGGGCATGGTGATGCAAATTCAGGACATGACCCAAATGTCTCCTCACTAAAGGAATTCTTATGTCAGCTCATCCGTTACCTGTTTCCGTTCGCCGCCAACCCGACCGTGGGTGGGGGATTATTGAAAATGGTGCTATTGGCATCATTGCACTCGTTGTCATCGTGTACGTTGTTAGCAAACTGTGGGGATTGTGGACGCAGAAAGATGTCGCCATGGAAACCACCAATTATCAAAGCATCATCACTTATGTCAGGGGGAATTTTAAGGGGGCCAGCGGGTATGATTTCACCAGTGCCAGCACGATGACGGGCACCGTGATCGCAGCTGGTGGCGCAAAGGGTATGACCATTCAGGGTGACGAAACCTCGGGGACTGCCACCATGACCAATACCTTCGGTGGTCAGGTGATACTGACTCCGTTGGCCTCAGGGGGCTTCAACAATGGATTCTCGCTGTCCTCTGCCAATATCCCGCAGGAAGCATGCATTTCTATCGCGCAGAAGATGGGTAACGGCGCTTATGCCGATGTCAGCATCAACAGTACCTCACACACTGACGGGAATGTGTCAGCGGAAACAGCGACAAAAGAATGCGTCAAGGACAGCGGCGGGACAGGTCAAAATACGCTTACCTTTACAGTCAACGGATAACCTCGCATGGCACGCGCTCTGTTTTTTCTTCTTCTGGTCGTGTGCCAGCCGGCGGCCGCATTTTGTTTTGATGCGGCCGGTGCCAAATATCACATTGATCCGCTTCTGATTAAAGCCATCGTCATTGGCGAAAGTGACCTCGTTCCCACCGCCATTAACATTAACCGTAATAAGAAAACCGGTCGTGAAATCAGTCGCGATTATGGGCTGACGCAGGTGAATTCTTCACACATCCCCGAGCTCATACGTGAAGGCGTTATCACGGATAAAAGCGAACTGCTTACACGGCCATGTCTCAATGTGCAAATCGGTACGCGGATTTTGGCGTCGCATTTTCAGGTCTGTGGCATCAGCTGGAACTGTTTGGGCTCCTACAATGCCGGATTTCGTCAAGACCGACATGAAACGCGGGAGTCCTACGCCAACCGTATCTATGGCATTTATAAACGTCTGCTCAGACAGGAGAGGGGGATCGTGCTTTGAACTCCCCTGTAGATGTACTGACTCTCCTGGGACCGTGGCCGTTGTGGTTGCCGCTGTTTTGTCTGGCTTTATTTATTTTTCGTTGTGAGAGCCGGCAGGTTGCCAGCGTGATGCGGGAATATGGGCATTGTCACTTCCTTGCTCCTGACGAACCTTGCGTCAAACGGCACCTCTGGCTGCACGCCATAGCGCTGAGCACGATCTTAATGTTGGCATCCGTCAGCAAACCTTTCGAATTGGTCACGTCGTGCTTATTTACGCTGTTTATTTTTCGCATGAGCCTTATCGATGCCCTGACGGGGTGGCTACCTCGAGAATTCACGTGGCCATTTCTGGCAGCCGGTTTATGCGTTGCCTCGGGTAATCATGTCCTGAGTTCCCACGCTGCCTTGTCGTTCATCCTGCTGAGTTTCGGCTGGTTTATTCGGAAAGGTGGCGGAGCTTTAGCCCAGCGTGAAGTACTGGGCATGGGGGATGTCTGGTTTGCTGCGGGGTTAGGCGCTTGGTTTGATGCACCTGTTTTAATGTTTTCTCTGATGGGCGGCGTAGCTGGGTTTACGTTCTGGCATGCCGGCTCGCAAGACGCTAACCAGGGCGGGCCTTTAGGCCCCTGGTTGGGCTATAGCGCGTTGCTGGCCATGGCCTTTAACGTTTCCGAACCTTTATTCATGTGGTGATGTATGTCGATAAAAACGAAGTCAGCCGACCGTGGCTGGACGGTCATGAGTACCGGTATCGGGCTGTTAATTCTTCTGTCTGTCTCTGTCTGGGCTATGGGGTATTTCAATGATTATATCCAGCAGCGCGAATGGCAGGTGACAGCTGCGCAGTTATCCCGGTTCAGGATGTCAGTTAAAACCTACGTGGGACGCTATTATGATACCTTGCTGGCCGCTGCGGGCACCACTGCGCCGGTGATTGTCACCCCTCAGATGCTTAAAAATACGGGACTCATCGAACCCGGGTTTAGTGATATCACGTCAGACGGTCAGCAAATAAGTGCGGCTGTCACGCGCAATGCGACGAATACCGACCAGTTGCAGGCTCTGGTGATAACCCAAGGTGGGGCCAGTCTGCCCTATGCCGCACTGCGAAATATTTCGGTCGACATCGATGGTATGGGGGGGTACGTCTGGCAAAGTGCGAACGTGACCGGGGCGATGGACAGCTGGAGCGTGCCTTTAGCCAGTTTTGGGGTCAGTACATCCAGCGGCCACGTTGGCGCCATGATCCCTTCTGACGAATTAGGTATCGCGCGAGAGGAAAGTGACCGTCTTTACCGTTTTGCGACGACGGGCAAACCAGATTTAAACACGATGCATACTGATATCAATATGGGAAACAGCAGTCTGAATAATGCCAATGCAGTCAATGCCCAGACAGGGAGTTTTAGCGGAAACGTCAATGCCGCTAACGTGGCCGCCAGCAATGGTCTGACAGCAGGTGGGGGAGTCACTGCGGGGGGGGACATTCGCAGTACGGGCGGTTTCCTGGTCACTCAGGGGGCTAAGGGGTGGTTAAATGAAACCTACGGTGGGGGTTTCTATATGTCGGATACGGATTGGGTACGTGCCATTAATGATAAAAATATTTATACGGGGGGGCAGGTCAGAGGAGGGAGTGTGCGGTCTGACAGCAACCTGTCCGCAGCGGGTACATTGCAATTAGATCAAGTGAATGTGGCTGACACATCTTGCACCGTAAACGGGGACATAAGCCATGATGCCTCAGGTGCCATACTTTCTTGCCAATCCGGTGTGTGGAAAAATGCAGGTATGAACAAAACAATTGTTCGTACAGGAAGTGCCCAAACTGTTGCAACGGTGTCGTGTGCAGCTAACGAAACCCTTTTAGGAGGCGGAGGGCAATGTGACACGGGAACCGACAACCGGCTTAAGTGGAGCGCCCCTTCTGGCAACGGTTGGAGCGCTGCGTGCCCTGATGTCACTACCTATGCCTTTGCTATCTGTGCACTGAATTAAATTCTCTGTCTACGATGTCTCATTCGGGGGAGGGCTTATTGATAGCCCACAACACTAAATGCCCCTGGTGAACATCCCGACGTCGAGTTCGGATCTGAAATAATGGTGTAATTTCCTTTTGCCGGGACAGGAAAACTTATGAATCCGGCTTTGGCCCACATAGGGTTATTGTCAGATGCTTGTGCGACAGTCATTCCATTTACCGAAGCATATAATGCCCATGAGTTTTCGCATGCACCGTCGTTTCCATCAACGTTTACACTCTTATTTACAGTAGATTGCCCCCCCAGAACGTGAATGAGTAAAGTACTGTCGCCGGCGTTTGTTCCGGTATAGGAATAGATGTAGCTACCAATATCCATATAATTGCCTGATTTTTTACCCGCGGCCGTCCACACACCGGATTGGCAATTGTATTCAGAAGATGATGGTATGTTTTCTCTTTTATTAAAGGGGGATCATTGTGGCGAAAAAACGATTAAAAAAGATGCTTTTGGGTAAAGCACTTGAAAAATATTACTCTACGGTTTCCATTCATAAGCGCGGCCAACTTCAGGAGTTCTATCGGGTAAATGTGATCCGCAGAATGCCATTGGCTCAAAAGTATATGGATGAGATTACAACCGTTGATATTGCCGAATACCGTGATACTCGACTGACAAGCATCAGCCCACGCACAGGGCGAACGGTCAGTGCTAATACCGTTCGCCTTGAGATGGCTCTTCTTTCTGCGATGTATAATATTGCCCGTGTCGAATGGGGTACCTGCATATCAAATCCGGTTGAGCATGTACGCAAACCGCCTGTTTCCGGTGGGAGAACTCGCCGTCTCATTTCTTCTGAGGAACGCAGAATCGTTAGGGCGTTGAAGGCTAAAAACCCTCAATTGCTGGCCATCTTTTATTTGGCCCTTGAAACTGCCATGCGTCAGGGAGAGATCCTCTCACTGGCCTGGGAGTATATTGACCTGCATCTTGGCGTCGCTCATTTACCGATGACAAAGAATGGTTCGTCTCGTGATGTTCCGTTGTCATCTAAGGCTCGTCAGGTTTTACGCGAGTTCTGCGGCCCATCACATGGCGCCGTTTTTAGTTACACCTCGAATGGTTTTAAAAGCGCCTGGCGTATCACCTTGGAAGAACTGGGTATTGACGACCTGCATTTTCACGATCTTCGCCATGAAGCCGTTAGTCGGTTGTTTGAACTGGGAACGCTGAATGTTATGGAGGTTGCAGCAATTTCGGGTCATAAATCGATGAATATGCTGAAACGCTATACACACCTCCGGGCAACTCATCTGGTCAGCAAGCTGGATGTCCGTAAACGGCAAGCTCAGAAATTTGCCGCGTTGTTCGTGCCCTATCCTGTTGATGTGGTTCATACCCTTGATGGCGTTACCTTATGGTTTCGTGACCTGGAGGATGTGTGTATCTCTGCTGCCACGCAAGAGGATGCGATCACTGCAGCCTCTGTGGCTCTTTTACGCATTCAGGCTACAGCCGCAAGCCAAGGGAAACGTCTGCCCCCTCCGGGGAACATCTGTGTTAATGCTACTCACCGTCTGCTGATCAGCCCCCTGTAACCGCTAATTTTCAAACGGCAATGTTGAGTTAAGCATCGCCTTCTTTTCCTCGTTTTTGCACCTTACACCTTTCTGAACCGTTGTAAGGATGAGGTGCAATGACCCCCGAAACCGAAACATTGCTTGAACAAGAACCGTCAGCCTCCCCCGTGATGGATGACAGCCCCGGTGAGCACACTCCCACTGCCGGGCGACGCCCTTTGCTCAGCGTGAGCAAGCCTAAGCTGCTAAAACGGGCCGCCATTGGCATTGCGGCCGTCGTTGTTGTTGTTCCCGGTGTGTTGAGCCTGGTGTTGTATCTCCAGATGAGCAATATGGCTATCAGGCTTAACTCTCTTGAAGCCGCATTCCGCAGCGGTCAGTTGAGCCAGCTCTCGTCTTCGGTGGCCATGCTGGAAAAACGCATGACAGAGCAGGATGAGCAGGATGAAGGTTTTGCGTTAAAAGAAGGCGTGGTATCTGGTATGAAACAGCTAGGTAACACGCTGGATATGCAGATTGCGGCTCAGAACCAAAAAATTGAACAGCTAAGCAGCCAACTCAGTGAACAGAAAAAAGCGCTGCAGTATGAGCTTGATAACAGTCAGGCGAGCGCTCTGGACATTTCCTCGCTAAAAGCCCGTATCGATGCCCTAAACCAGGTTCACAAACCCGCCACAGCTCCTGTAAGCACTGGGCTAACGCCTGACAGAAAAAATAAAAAACCTGCCCCAAAAAAGCCTAAGCGGTCAGTCAGAATTGTGCCTCTGGCTGCGCCGTTTATCCTGACGGGCATTGAACAGCGGGGCGGTCAGAATTTTGCAGTTGTTGCACCAACGGGAGCCACGAGCTTATCGCAGATGCAACTCTTATCTCCTGGAGATTCCGCTTGGGGATGGCAGCTGCGCAGCATCGAGGGTAATGAAGCTGTGTTCTCCGTTAACGGTATCCCACAGCGGTTAACCGCTCAGTAGAGGCCCTGAATGAACAAAAAACTACCATTTTTAACCTGCAGCATGTTGCTTTTCGCGAGTATGGCCTTTGCAAATGATGCAAGTAATACAGTGAATACTTCAGCTCAAAGCAGCTCGGTTCTGGAGACCTTGCGCGATAAATCAGCCCAAACCAAGTCCCTGCAGTCGGCCCAACAATGGGGGCTAAATGATACGGAATGGCAAAAATACCAGGATCTTAAACAGGGCAAGAGAGGCATTCAATCTCCGGGATTAGACCCTCTGACGACACTTGGCGTGGAAAGTGACAGCAGCTCCGAACGTCGCCATCTTGCAGAATTGTGGGTGAAAGAGGAGTACCAACGCACCGAGAAGGAGTTGGCATTTCAACGAGAGGTCAATGCTGCCTGGAACCGGCTCTACCCGAACGCATTGTCCGTCAATATGGGTAATGCTGCAGGTCTTGCTCATGACACAAACGGAAGACTGGCTTTATTTGTGCGAAATAACTGTGAACGCTGTGACGCGCGCCTGGCCGCAGTCCTGGCGGACAACCGACCGGTTGACATTTACCTGGTAGGAAGTGATGGCAAAGACGACACGGTACGCCAATGGGCAATAAGTCATAACATTCCTGTCGATCGTGTCAGAAACAGACAAATCACACTAAATCACGACAAGGGGTTGTGGATGACCTACGGTCAGGGGCAAATGCCAGTGATCCTGCAGCAAGGGGAAAGTGGATGGCAACTCGCTGCATTTTAACGCTAATGCTGTGGCTGGCCTCTTTTGGCGGGTTTGCAAAGAACAGTCCCCAGCTGCAACAAATCCCGCCTGCCTATCATCAGATTGCGGATGAGGCGCGGGTGCCGGCAGAATCGTTATATTCCGTTGCCCTGACCGAAACCTCACGGCACCTTCCGTATGGAGAACGTCCGTGGCCCTGGACAATTAATGTCGCGGGTAAAGGCTATCGTTTTGAAACCCGCGAAGCGGCCTGGCAGGCTCTGCTGCAATTTGTCCGTAAATATCCGTTGAAACGCATAGATGTCGGCATCGCTCAGGTCAATCTGGGATGGAATGGTCATCTTTTCTCGTCTTTTTATGATGCCTTCGACCCTTACACCAACCTGCGCGTTGCGGCCAATATCCTTCGAACCTGCTATGACGCCAGCCCGGGCAGTTGGATTAAAGCGGCCGGGTGTTATCACCATCCAGCAGGCGGTAAAGCCGCTGCCACATATATTGCGATCGTGCGCGGTAAGCTCGACACCCTGGCTCCCATTCAGCAAGCCTCCGAAACACAATACCTGATGCCAACGCCGCTGAAGGGGGTTGCGCTGGCCAGTAATCAACTCACATGGATAGAGCCAAAATGAAAATCTTAAAAATGATGGTCTTGATGTGCGCTGTGGGGTGTTCCACAGCGGGTTATGCGGCGCTGACGGTGGTGGGAGACCTGGGGGGGGCGCCTACCGACACCTATTTTGATGCGGTGAATGACCAGCCCGGTGAGTTTCCCCCGCAGGGAACAGCAGAACAGCCTCAGGCTCCCGCGCAGGTCTCAGTGGCATCGGCATTACCCGTCCGCACCCCCGAGCTTTCACCCGGTGCTGTGACACCCAGAAAACTCACGCTTCCTGGTATGCCGCCTGTTTTTATTATTGGCGATGACGACTTGTCCAGGCGGTGGCTGGCCCAGCGTGGGGCTGAGCTTTCACGTCTCAATGCGACCGGATTTGTGGTCAACGTTGCCGACCAGAGCCGCCTGAAGGCGTTGCAAGTTTTGCTCCCGGGAAGCGATATGGTGCCTGTTTCCGGCAGCGACCTGGCTCGTCGCCTGCAGCTTACCCATTACCCGCTGATCATTACTGATAAGGGGCTTGCACAATGAGTGCTGCATTTACGGGGAACGAATTTCTCGCCCTGCGACAGGGAGTGCTGGGATGGTTGTTGAGCGTACTGCTACTTCCTCTGACGTTCATGCTGCTGCCTTTTTTCTTTGGCACGGCAAGTCAACGCCGCCACCGGCGTTATCAGCGTCAGGCCGCGCGTATTCTTGTCCGCCTCCCGCAGTTGCGCGACGACGCTGCGAGGCTGGTTTACCTGCGAAAAATCAATCCCTACGTATTTGAAGAAATACTTATGACGGCATTTGCCCGTCAGGGATGTCGGATAAAGCGAAATGCCCGCTACAGCGGTGACGGCGGAGCCGATGGCCAGGTGTGGATCAATGGCCAGCGCTGGTTAATACAGGCAAAACGCTATTCAAACGGTGTTTTGTCTCAGCATATCCTGGACTTTGGCGTCTTGGTTCGTCAGGAACGGTGTCGCGGTTTTTTTGTACACACGGGACGCACGGGGGAGACCAGCCGAAAAGCGTTGTGCGCGGTACCTGACGTTTCGCTGTTAAGCGGTAATCGGTTGTTGAAGCTGCTGTCCGGTAACACTGGCTGGCAAAACTTAGATCAATGAGGAACAGGCAATGACAACGTATCAATCGTATGTGTTTGAATTTAACCGCCTGCGACTGCTGGGATTTAGCCGTCTGGAGGCAACAGGACTGGTTTTAGTCGATCCGATACAGAGGAGTGTGCGCGTGTTATGGCGTATCTGCATTGTGATACCCCTTTTTATCGTCGGGGCGTTAACTGTCAGCCTGTGGCTTTTTCTTCCTGCTGAGCAAGTGGGGGAGGTGGTGGGCACTTGTATTAGTGATGACAGCTTGATGGACCAGTTCGGCGCGA
Source organism: Rahnella sp. BCC 1045 (assembly GCF_019049615.1). Taxonomy (NCBI): domain Bacteria; kingdom Pseudomonadati; phylum Pseudomonadota; class Gammaproteobacteria; order Enterobacterales; family Yersiniaceae; genus Rahnella; species Rahnella sp. BCC 1045. The sequence continues at coordinate 42,348 of NZ_JAFMOZ010000116.1, forward strand.
TCCTGCTTTTGGCTGGAGCGGTGCTGGAAGGGATGCGTCATGCATGGCAGATGAACGCCTCATTACTCGCCCAGGTGTCGACGGGGAAAGAGTACGGTCAGGCGGAACGGAAGGATAAAAATCAATGAGGGAGTTTCTTGCGCGGTTTTTTAGAGCCTGTACCGAATCTTTCCTGGGCGCTGCTTATGACCTGCTCACCACGTTCCGGGTAAGCAGGATCCATGCCGTTTCCGTTTTGACTGCCAGTATCTATTTTGCTTACCGGGTGCTAATCGTCCGGCCGTTGCTGATCTTCTGCTGCACCCTGCTGGCGTTACTCACTGCTATACCGATTGCGGTTTTTTTCAGCCCGATATTCACTGGCCCCGTTCTGTATGACGGCGCTATCCGGGTAATCAAGCTGGTCCCTCACCTGTGGAGGCTGTTGTTTTTTACTGGCCTTCTTTTTGAAGTGCACTCTTTGCTTCGCCATCTGGGACGAGGGATAGAAAGCCGATGAGTGACTTTCTGACGAAAATCGATGCTCGCCCTCCCCATTGGGCGGGAGAAGTCATTTTGTCCTGGGATGCGGAAAAATTGTATAAGTATCGGGATTTTGTGCGACACAGTTACTGGACGGATCGCGGCAGTATTAACGTTTTTTGTGTGAAAGGGACGGACCATCCTGATTATCAGGGACTCTCCTGGCAGGCGTTTTTGCACAAAGGGAAACGGATGGACATAAATATTCCGATGATGGAGCGCAACCCTGATTATTATCTTGGGACTGAAGCGAAAAAACCCGGGATGTATTACAACAGTTACAATGGCTTAGACTGGTATGTCGGCAGTGATGGCAATCACCGTACAGGTCTGGCCCGGTTTCTTTTTTATGAACGCCAGTTAACGCATCTTCACGGTGTTACCCTCAATCACTATGTGTTTGATGATGAACTGCTGGCCACCTACTGTGCTATACAGACCGAAGTTAGGCGGCAACCGGAAGCGGGATATCACTGGGAGTTAACTTCCGGCACGCAGCATGTTTCCCGGGAGGATACCGCGGGCTGGAAAACCGATCATTTCATGCCATTTTTTACTCTAAAACTGGCATTTGTGAACGTTGGTTTTCCGCCAGAATGGCAGGGAGCGTCGAACATTATGCACGCAGCACAGGGAAAGGAAGTGCTTCGCCTGCTTGAGGGTTTACGGGCAAAAAGCCGCCCTTTGGCAGAAAAAACTACGCGGAGCCTGCTGCATCGCCTTTTCAACCGGGGGGCTGAATGAGCGATCGCTATGTTATGGAGTCCCTTCTTAGGCCTGCTGTTGAACTCTATACGGCAGGTGCCGCATGGAGTGCGACCTATATCTGCCTTACGGCCCCCTGGGCTGTCGCACTGGCCCCTTCTGTCAGTTGGGTCACTGCCGCCGGCTTTGGCGTGTTGGCTCTTCAGCGAACGCGGCAAGGGCTGCGTATTCTGCGTTACCGTCGTAATATTAAGCGGTTGCCGCGCTATGAGTTGAGCAGCCAGCAAATCCCCGTCAGCCAGCGGTATTTGTTTCTGGGGCGCGGATTTCAGTGGACGCAAAAACATACGCAACGTCTGCTGGAGGCAAGACGGCCTGAAGCGGAACATTATGTTCAGCCTTCCGTCATCTACCGCATGGCTCGCGACCTGGAGAAACGGCTGGAGTACAGCCTGCCGTGGCTGTGTCGTCTGACGCAGACTGACTCAATATTCAATCCTGCACGGCCTTTACCGCCGGTGGGGGGCAGCCCTGTTTATCATGGTGTCGAACCCAATGAAAGTGACGTGCTGTATGACCTGGGTGAGCGGGTGGGGCATACGTTAGTGATTGGCACCACCCGCGTGGGCAAGACTCGTCTGGCCGAGGTGCTGGTCACGCAGGACATTCGCCGCGGTGATGTCACTGTAATGTTTGACCCCAAGGGGGACGCAGACTTGCTCAAACGCATGTATGCAGAAGCCCGGAGAGCGGGCAGGGAGAATGAGTTTTACGTCTTTCACCTGGGGTGGCCAGACGTCAGCGCACGGTATAACGCCATCGGCCGCTTTAGCCGCATCTCTGAAGTAGCTTCACGCGTCGCAGGGCAGCTGTCCGGTGAGGGGAACTCGGCGGCGTTTCGTGAGTTCGCCTGGCGATTTGTGAATATCATCACCCGGGCGCTGGTGGCACTTGGACAGCGTCCTGACTACACCCTTATCCTGCGCTATGTCACCAACATTGGTGAACTCTATGAAACCTACGTAGAAAACATGCTGGCCTCTAAGGCGCCTAACCTGCTGATGCAGGTAGAAAATTTGCTGTCTTCGGGCATGCTCAAAGAAAAAGACTTGCCGCGCAACATGCAGGGACAGGCCAATGCGATGAGGGTATGGGCCATTGAGACGACGTTGAGCACGGATGAAGGGAAGAAACTGTGGGATCCGGTGCTGGACGGCCTACGCAGCGCGGTTCGTTATGACCGAACCTATTTTGATAAAATCGTGGCCTCCCTGTTGCCCCTGCTGGAGAAGCTGACCACGGGGAAGACGGCGGCGCTTCTGGCTCCGGATTACAACGATATGGATGATAAACGTCCCATCTTTGACTGGCAGGAAGTGATCCGTAAAAAAGGGATTGTGTATGTCGGCCTCGATGCGCTGTCGGATTCGGAGGTCGCATCGGCTGTTGGCAACAGCATGTTTGCAGATCTGGTTTCTGTCGCTGGCCATATTTATAAGTTTGGACTTGCAGATGAAACCGGCGCCGCCTCGCAAAAGAAAGTCCCCATTAACCTGCACTGCGACGAGTTCAATGAGCTGATGGGGGATGAGTTCATCCCGCTTATCAACAAGGGCGGCGGTGCCGGTATTCAGGTGACGGCGTATACCCAAACCCTCTCAGATATTGAGGCTCGCGTGGGGAGCCGCGCGAAGGCGAACCAGGTTGTCGGCAACTTTAACTCCCTGATTATGCTTCGCGTGCGTGAGAACAGCACGGCGGAGCTGCTGACCAGTCAGTTGCCAGAGGTGGATGTGTACAATAAAACCCTCACGTCAGGCGTGACCGACGTTTCGCGCCCTGGTGAGGGAACCGATTTTAACAGTAACGTGCAGGATCAGGTGACGCTGGCCCGAATGCCGATGATAACGCCCGCGGACATCATCAATCTGCCTAAGGGTCAGGCATTTGCCCTGCTGGAAGGGGGGCGACTGTGGAAAATCCGAATGCCGTTACCGGGGAGCGGTAACGACCCACTGATGCCGGAAAGTATCAGCCGCATCGCAGAATACATGCAACAGAATTACCGCACTGGCGAAACCTGGTGGACGGGCAGCGCCTTACCTTCTGATGCCCTGACGGCATCTGCGGAGGGATAATGGCCGAAGAGAAAGTTCAGCAGAGACAGCAGACGGTTCCGCCGAAGCAACCCGGGCTTTTCATCACCTTGTTTTGGCTGCTGCCCTGGAAAGTAATTGGGATATTACTGGCTTCTCTGCTGGTCAGTCTGCTCATCGAATATGCCGGCATGACCTTTGTCTGGGCAGGTGAAGGTGCAGAACACAGCCGGCAGGTTATGCTGACGGAAAGTGGCTATTTATCTGAGGGTTTTACCCACAGCCTGATGCTCTCACAGCCGGTGACGGTCATCAGGGCGTGGATACAGCAAGCTTATCAATGGGGATTTGTGGACAGTGGTTTTATCGGTTGGGTCAATAATGCTCGGACTGCTCACGGCCAGGGCGGAGCTGTAGAAACATTAAGTATGGCAGGCAGCTGGCTGGCGAGATTACTGTGGGATTACTTACAGGCCACGGTGTATGTGACGATTATCTTTGCCATTCGCGTGTCTATTCTGGTGTTGTCAGTCCCTCTGTTCATCATGGTGAGTATCACCGGCATTGTTGATGGTCTGGTCCGTCGCGATTTACGCCGCTACGGTGCAGGTTACGAATCCAGCTTTGTTTACCACCACGCGAAGCGCTATGTGAAGCCTGCTATGTATGGACCCTGCATGCTGTATCTTGCGTGGCCAACGGCGGTATGGCCTAATTTATTGCTAGTGCCGTCAGCGGTGATGTTGGGCATGGTGCTTTCTATCGTGACCGGCGCATTCAAAAAGTATCTGTGAGATGAGCATGGTAATTAAAGATAATACAGCTGAGATGCTTGAAGAACGGGGATGGTGGAATCGGGCTGCACGCCGCTGGCTTGATGTTTTGGATAATACTGATGACGATATTGTCCGTGAAACGATCGTACGCAGGCGAGGTCATTGTCTTGACATGGCAGGACAGGTCGCACCCGAACAGCGCCGCAGGGAAAACCGTAAGAAATATAAGCAGCAAAATAGATATAATGAGGGATATTAACTGATGCGGGAAAATAAACAGTATGAATGTATACAAGCTGTCAGTGAAAACTCAAGGTTACTACCTTATCGAAAAGGACAGTTACGAACAGAGAACGGCGCGGCGGCCTCCCTGGTATAAGGTCAGTGATAACGGGGAACCGCGATATTTCGCAATTTGTCCTGCTTGCAACAACCCCGTACAGCTGATCGGTTTATATAAGTTGCCTGCTAATCTGCATCATCCCTATGGAAAGCATTATGGTAAGTCGATACCCGGGGTGGGTCTTTATGATCAGAATGCTTATGAGTGGTGTCCGTATTCGAATAAAAAACAAAATAATAATGATGGTAAGCCAAAGCGGTCTCAGAGCATGCTCTCGCAACAAATCCTTTCTCTGCTCGTCATGCATTTTGACAAGGTGATCTGGTTATTAAGTCACTCTACGGGTGTAAACATTGATGAAGCATTAGCCAAAAGTATGCTGTTGCAATATCGCCGTGAGGAAGGTTGGTTATATTCCCGGGCAACACTGATGAATATTCCCTGGGTATTTGCTTATATGACGGATAATCAGGGCATTCTTTTCAAAAAGATGAGAGATGTTAAATTAGCTGACGAACTTGTTGCCCGATCACCTGAGTACCTGGAACAGACAGCACAACATTATTTGGTCAAGTCTAAAAACTGTCAGTCTTATATTGAGCTAGGCGTGTATTACACGAAGCATCAGTCAGAGGTTGTCGATGATAGGCTTCATGAGTCTATGGATATGGTGTTCACGCGAAAAGTGGGGTATGCCGCAGTGGAGGAAATATACAGGAAATCCGTTCTCTTTGATTTTAACTATTTTAATAACCTGGTCAACTTCAGTGATTGGAAATCATCCCCCAAAAATGAGCAACTGTTGCAGCTGGCACAGGAAGTCTTGGGGGATTTAATCCGCTAACGCAAGATTTCGAATTTTCCTTGCAGTGCTATCCACCATTCCTCGCCGACAGGTGGAACTTCGCCATGACGCTCAGCTTCCCGTAGGCAAAGTAGAATACTTTCAAGGGAAAGCATGAATGTATGATGGTTATCCTGCATGACAAAATGCGTCTGGGGCCATTCTGGTGAAGGGAGGAGTATGCCTTCAGGATGGGCCCAGTTGTGTGAAATGAGGGGGTTATGTTCATTGTTATCTGACATAGAAGGGGCTCTAAAGATGAATAAGGACTTCAGTTTCTATGCTGAGGTACGAATTTTCATCCTTTAATCAGATGTGTGTTCAGTCTATTTTTTCAATACGATGTTCTGCCTTAAACGGCCCTAAAGACTCTTCAGTAAGAGGATATCGGCTTTCCCCAACCAACCCCCCACCGGCGTATATTTTGCTACCAAAGAAAAACGATTGACCATGATTTACGATGGATGTGTGAGCTGATCAAAAAGTCGTGTTAAAAGTGCGAACGGATTGATGATATCGAAATGCCATAGCCCCCTAATACCTGCAAACGCTATAATAATGAACAGTAAAAATTGCATGGGTTTCTTCGTTTTAATTTTCACCCCGCCATAAACAGTTTCCTGCTGCTCTCCTTGTCCGGTTGCGTCAGTCTTTCCTCCGCAACCTTAAACACACAGGAGAGCTTCATGCGCCTAACCTCCGGACTTTGCGTGGTATTGCTGACTGTTACCGGCTTCAGCTCGTTCCAGACACAGGCGTCCGAAAAAGATGAACTGGCTCTGGTTATGCGTCAGCTGGATCAGGTTCAGGCCGGCCTAGATCGGGCCCGCGTCGTGGCCAATCAAAATGATCAGGATGCCCGCTTTTATTTTGACTATCTCAGTGCCACCCGCGATATCTCTACCATGAAGCAGGGCATATCCCGCTATTTGGAACCCTCCCGGGCTCAGCCATCTGTTCCGATGTCCGTCACCGGTCAATATCGCGGGGAGGATGCTCGCTGATGGCAATGACTGCGGCCCAACTGTCAGGCTGGAATGCCGGCAGCGGAGGCGGTATGCCGCCTTCGGAACTTAACCTTCTTGTTTTGGGCCTGCTTATCTCAGTGCTTTTTCTTTTTACGGCCTGGGTGCTGGTCACGGCTTATCGCGGAGTGTCCGATAAATCCGTACCCATGAAAAAACTATTAGAGGCAGTTGTTCGGTTGGTTCTGATGCTGCTGCTCACGCTTTTCTTTTATTTCCACTGAAGTAAGGGTAATTCAATGAAAATTATAACTTTTATTCGTAATAAAATTGCGCTGCTGTCAGGAAGTACTTTGTTTTATTTAGGCAATGCGCTGGCTGATTTGCCACCTGTTGAACAACCTGTTAGCGGCGGGGGAAGTGGCACCTATGCCACCGTTAAAGGGTATTTACAGGATGGTCTTACCCTTGGCGGGTTAGTCATCGCCGCTATTGCGTTCATCGTTGTTGCAAATGCCGCCATCAGTTGTTTTCACCATGTGCGTCAGGGCAAAGCAACATGGACTGAATTTGGCACATTTGTTGTTATCGGTGTCATTTTGGTGGTCGTCGTCATCTGGTTAGTGACCAAAGCCAGCGACATTTTGTAAGGGGACGGTATGGCTGTGATCGAGTTTTTGCCTGACCGTCTGAATTCTTCCCCCGTCGTCTGGAGAGGGTTCACCGCCGGTGAGTTTCTGCTGGCGGCCACGGTGGGATTTTTTCTCGGCATCCCTTTATCTTTGCCGCTGGTATTCATTCCTGCGGTGGGCTGGATTGCGATCCCTACCTGTATGCTGATTATGCCCATCTTCGTGGTTTTCGTTGGTGGACGTTGGGTCAGCAGCTATAAGAGAGGGAAGCCGGACAACTATCTCTGGCGGCGGCTGGAAGAGGTACGTGCCAAATTTGGGTTACACCGGGGATTGGTTATCAGCAGCCAGACGTGGGCGTTGCGCCGCACGCCTCCTTTTAAACGGAGAGGGATGCAATGAGCCGCTTTCGCAATGCCGTCAGTGCCCGGGACAATCATATTTTTACCCTGCGTATGGTATGCGCCATGTTGTTCGTCGCGTTGCTGACAACCAGCTTAGGCTGGATGTTGGCTCCCCGGAACCTGACTATTCACAACCCGCCCGATTTGCGTTCGGGCAGCACTAAAAAATGGTGGGAAGTGCCACCTTCCACTGTTTACAGTTTCGCATTTTATATTTTTCAGCAGCTCAACTCCTGGCCAAAAGATGGTGAGGTGGACTACCCGGCAAAAATCGCCCAGGTAAGCCCCTATCTGACTCCGGCCTGTCAGGATTTTCTAAATAAAGATGCTGAATTTCGCACCAACAGCGGGGAACTGAAAGATCGCGTACGAGTGGTTTACGAGATCCCCAAACGCGGTTACAGCAACAAAAGTATCGACATTAAATCCGATAATGAATGGGTGGCCAGGCTGGATCTTGTTGCTGACGAGTATTACCACACCGAATCAGTCAAACGGGCAATGGTGCGTTACCCCATCAAAATTATTCGCTGGGAAGGCGATCCTGAGCGTAACCCGTTTGGCCTGGCGATGGACTGTTATGACGGTGTGCCCGAACGACTGGAGGCCATACCCGTGCCGACACCGCAGAAAAAAACAGGGGTATTCCAGTGAAACATCCTATTTTAGCCGCTATGGGGTTGATGTTCGTCATGGGTACCGCTCATGCCATCGAACTGATGAAGTGGGAGCGCATTCCTTTGCAGGTACCCCTTAATGTGGGGCAGGAACGGATAGTATTTGTTGATAAAAATGTGCGTGTTGGTTTTCCTCCGTCACTCAACGGCAAGCTGAGGGTGCAGAGCAGTGGCGGAGCTGTTTATCTCGATGCCAGCGATGTTTTCCCCGTGACGCGCCTGCAGCTGCAAAACAAGGAAAACGGCGAGATCATCTTACTCGACGTCAGCGCCGTGTCAGGTAAAACGACCCGTGAACCGGTTCAGATCGTTTATGAGGGAGAGGTGTCTTCGGCATCGGCCAGTGATAAAACGCAGGTGAGTGGTGTTGGTAACAGCGGTAATTCAGCCACGCCTGAGCAGAGCGATGCAACGGTGGAGCGCCGTAAACCCGTAAAATTAAACGCGCCGTTGCCTGTCGTGTTGACGCGTTATGCTGCTCAAAGCCTGTATGGTCCTCTGCGCACCGTAGAGGCCGTTCCCGGTATCAGCCCCGTTGCTCTGAAATTACCTTCACGGATTACTACTCTTTACCCTTCTGAGTCCGTAACCGTCAGCCCGCTGGCCGCATGGAGCCTTAACGGGTACAGCGTTGTAGCCCTGCAAGTGCGCAATATGTCCGCGTCAAAAGTCATCCTCGATCCCCGCGTACTGGAAGGGCAGTTTGTCTCTGCAACTTTTCAGCACCGCTGGTTAGGAAATGCAGGAACGCCGGAGGATACGACGGTGCTGTACCTTGTTATGGAAGGCCATCCGGAAGGCGCGTTTCTGGATGAACCCGCGGTGCTCAAGACTCACGCCAAAAAACTGCGGAGCCCCCATCAATGAAAATTCACTCCAACAATCTGGTTAAAATTCTTGTGCCTCTGGTTATTTTAGGTGCGGTGTTAATCGCGGTTAAATCTTGTTCGAACGGAAACGATGATAAAAAAGCGCAAACCAAAATTGGCATGGTAGTGCCCGACTTGACGCCTGAGGATATGAAGGCGATGGGTATTGAGGGGGATACGCCTCAGGATACTTTGCGGACCCTGGTGGGGAGTTTGAAAACGGTGACGAAACGACAGAATCAGCTCGATGCTGATAATAAGAGCCTTTCGGACGAAAATAAAAATCTGAAGCAGGACAATCAGAACATCGATGAGCGCATCAATCAGGCCGTTAGCAATGCGCATTCAGTGGCTGACAAAGAGCAAGGTCAACTCAAGAGTCAGGTGCAGGCGTTGACGTCACAGATTAGCGGCCTCATGCAGCAGCTACAGGATAAACGCAGTGGCTCGCCGGAGGGAAGAACAGGAAATTCTTCCACCGTAGGCAGTGATATCCCTGTGGGGTTGGGGCTTGATGGTGGAGGGGGCGGTAGCACCTCTCCGTCTACAGGGAGCGATGGTTTGCAGTGGGTTGAGCCTAAAGACGGCGTAGCCGTTGATGCCAGTGGTAAACCCGTCGGTGAGGGGAATAACAACACTCCGAGTGGGTTTTCTTTTGCGACGTCATTTTTAGATGATAACGCGATTACCCGCCAGAAAGCCGATCTGGCGAATAAAACCAACGCGGGTAAAACGCTTAGCGGTAACAGTGCTGAAGCAGGCCCCGTTGACCCTGTCTATACCCTGCCGGAAAACTCGACGTTAATCGGTAGCCGGGCGATGACTGCATTGTTAGGCCGTGTCCCTATCGATGGTAAAGTGACCGATCCATATCCTTTCAAGGTCCTGATAGGTAAAGATAACCTGACTGCTAACGGCATTGATCTGCCTGATGTGCAGGGGGCCATTGTATCTGGTACTGCCACAGGTGACTGGACGTTGTCTTGTGTGCGCGGCTCTGTCACCAGTATTACGTTCGTGTTTTCTGACGGTACGGTACGCACCCTGCCACGGCCTGCCGGGCAGACAGAAGGTCAAAGTAACGCTCAGGGGGGGAGTCAGAACGGCAACAGTAGCAACAACGCCGGCGGCATTGGCTGGCTGTCTGATGAAAACGGTATCCCCTGTCTCTCCGGTGAGCGCAAATCTAACGCATCAACTTACCTGCCTACGCTCTTTGCTCTCTCGGCAGGCAGTGCCGCTGGCGACGCGCTGGCCCAAAACCAAAATACTGCGCAGACCAATGCCTATGGCGGGGTGACGTCATCGCTAACAGGCGATGCCGGGCAGGCTGTGGTGGGAAAAGCGCTCGCTGGCGGTATGCAGGAGACCGCAGAGTGGGTGAAAGCCCGCTACGGACAGACCTTTGATGCCATTTATGTGCCCCCGGGGGCGAGGGTGGCTATCCATATCACGCAGCAGCTGGCCATTGATTATGAAGAGAAGGGGCGGAAAGTGAAATATGACTTCAGTCTTAATCAGGCTGGCACGGGGTTGGACTAAATGGGCAGCCATGTAGCCGGTTCTGAGGCATCTCTGGCTTTGTTCTTGTCACTTGTTACCGGTCAGGCGACGCCCTGGCTGTTGGTTTGCCGTTCGCCGTCAAGGGCAGCTCAAGACATGGAGCAGTTAAGTACCACGTTGTTTTCAACCGTACTTCAACCCATGTGGTGGTGCTGTCGCGGGCCACTCCAGGTGAAGCCTTTGCATAAAAATTCGCTCTGCTGGATGGCCCAGCTTACCCAGGACCCGACACCTGCGGCCGGAATATTGTGGCTGCAGGCGGTGAAGTCGCGGTTAGTAACTGAGAGAGACGCGTTACTACGACCGGAGATAGACAACTTTTTGCTGCGCTGCTTTCGGGATTTTGCCCGTGCCGATGCGCTCTTTAAGAAAGGTGGATAAACCATGAGAGTTAAAATTTTGCCCCCGCTCATTGCAGGTGCGGTCATGCTGTTAGCGGGGTGCAGTACCAGTAAAGATGCGATGCTTCCTCCCGGTGACAGCAACATGCTGGAGCTGTGGAATGACGGCGCATCAACAACACATGCCACTACTGAAGGGCGGGCAACTTTACGTCGTGGGCTAAACGACAGTGAGCACAGCGTATCAACGTCGGTGAGCGAAAGTTACAGCCGTACGCAGGAAAATGAGATTCAACAAACATTCCCGCGGTTACCCAACCCTGACATGGTGATGTATGTCTACCCCCATATTGCAGATGGTAATGCCCCGATCCCTGGCTACAGCACGGTATTTCCCTTCTACAGTCAAATCCAGTATGCCCTGCCGGGCGAACGCACAGGAGAGCTGTAATGTTTTCATTGTTTCGCCGCCACAACGGCCCGTCGGATGCACATCTCGCCGGTGATGGTCCTTTTGCTGTAGAAGGGCATGAGCCCTTTAGCCGTGAAGGGCGCTTAACGCACCATGATGAAGCCAAAGCCTATGGTTTGCAGCCTTCTATTATAGATTACATGCCCTGGGGGGAATATCTGACCGAGGGGCGCTGTCTGTTGCTGGATGATGGCGTCTCTGTTGGGGCCGTATTTGAAGTGATACCTGTAGGCACGGAAGGTCGTCCGGCTGAACGTCTGGAAGAAATCAGAGACGTCGTCGAGGATGCTTTGCAAGACAGTTTACCGGAGCTTGATGGTAACCAGTGGGTGATACAGTTTTATTGTCAGGATGATACTGACATCACGTCGTATATGGATAAACTTCGGGGGTATGTTAAACCCTGGGCTCAGGGCACCAAATTTACTCAGGCCTGGTTGGCAGAAACTGAAAGACACATGAAGAATATTGCCGTGGAGAAAGGGCTCTTCGAAGACAAAATAGTCACAGGTGCGCCCTGGCGTGGTCAGACCCGACGTACGCGAATGATTATTTATCGCTACGTCGAAAAGAATGCTCGCGACCCTTTGCCGCCGGCCGTCATGTTAAACCAAGTTTGTGATCGCCTTACGTCAGCTCTGGCCGGTGGAGGAATACGCTGCGAACGGCAAAACGGTGAGCAGATCCACAGCTGGTTGCTTCGATGGTTTAACCCCAACCCGCAATGGGTTGCCCCTCAGGTGCTTTACCGTGCGGCCCGCCATGAAGATGGTGAGGCGAACAGCCTGCCTATTCTCAACGATTTTAGTGAAACCTTGTGGTTTACGCGACCGCGAAGCGATGCCGAACGGGGAGTGTGGTGGTTTGATGATGTTGCGCATAAGGCGGTGCCGGTTGAGCGATTACGCCGTGCTCCACAAACGGGTCATCTGACCGGAGAAGTCCGGCGGGGTGAGAATATTAACACCCTGATGGATTTAATGCCTGAAGGCACCCTGATTGCTATGACCCTGATTGTCCAGCCTCAGGATGTGCTCGAGGAGGAGTTTAACCGCCTCGGCCGTAATGCTATGGGGGAAAATATTGAGTCTACCCGTGCCCGCGAAGACGCTAAAAAAGCACGTGAGTATCTTGGGGAGCGGCATAAGTTGTACCGTTCGTCCCTGACATTTCTTATCCGCGCATCGGATCTGGATACGCTCGATAAGCGTTATCTCGATATTAGTGCCAAATTGCTGAATGCTGGCTTGCAGCCAGTGAACCCGGAGCATGATGTGGCTCCGCTGAATGGCTATTTGCGTGCAATGCCGATGTGTTTTAACCCGGCGGTGGATAAAAATCACTGGTACAGCCGGCTGACATTTGTTCAGCATTTTGCCTGCCTGTTACCGGTGTTTGGCCGAGATACCGGTACCGGTAACCCGGGTTTTTCCTTCTTCAACCGCGGCGGTGCTCCGCTGACCTTTGATCCGATGAACAAAGATGACCGCACGCAGAACGCGCATCTGTTGCTGTTCGGCCCAACCGGCTCAGGTAAGTCGGCCACGCTCTGCGCCGCGCTGTCTCAGTTAATGGCTGTACATCGTTCCCGGTTATTCCTGCTGGAGGCGGGTAACTCATTTGGGCTGTTTGCAGATTACTGCGAATCTCTGGGGCTGACCGTCAATAAGATCAGCGTGAAGCCGGGTAAAGGTGTCTCGCTTGCTCCTTTTGCGGACGCCCATCTGCTGCTGCAGGTCTCACCTGATGAGCTTGTCATCGATGAGTCAGCCCTGCCCGAGCTTGATGCCGGCACCGGCGATGACGAAGACGATGAAAAACGTGACATTCTGGGGGAAATGGAAATTGCGGCGCGCCTGATGGTGACCGGCGGGGAAGCGGCAGAAGAAGCCCGCATGACGCGAGCCGATCGCGGGATGCTGCGTGAGGCCATCCTCGCGGCGGCGCGCACATCCTTTAATGAGAGCCGGCAAATGTTGCCTGAGGATCTGATGCACTCACTGGAAAATATCGCACGCGATAGCTCCAAAGATGCCGACGGTCGTGAACGCAGAACGGCCAGCCGGCGTGCGCGCGCCGAAGAAATGTCAGAGGCGCTGCGCATGTTCACCGAAGGCTTTGAGGGAGAACTGTTTAACCGGCCTGGTACGCCGTGGCCGGAGGCGGACGTCACGCTGATTGACCTGGGAACGCTGGCCCGCGAAGGCTATGAGGCGCAGATGGCGGTGGCGGTCATCGCTCTGGTCAACACGGTGAACAACATTGCCGAACGTGACCAGTATAAAGCTCGGGAGATCAATATGGTTATCGATGAGGCCCATATCGTGACCACGAACCCGCTGCTGTCGCCTTACATGACCAAGGTGGTAAAAATGTGGCGTAAGCTCGGCGCCTGGTTGTGGCTGGCTACCCAGAACCTCGCGGACTACCCGGACACGGCGGAAAAAATGCTGAACATGGCCGAGTGGTGGCTGTGCCTGACCATGCCGCCGGATGAAGTTGAGCAAATTTCCCGTTTTAAAAAGCTCACGGTTGAGCAAAAAGCCATGCTGCTGTCAGCAACCAAGCTCCCGAGGTGCTATACCGAAGGTGTGGTGCTGGCCGAAAGGGTGGAGGCATTGTTCCGGGCAGTCCCGCCCAGTCTGTACCTGGCACTTGGAATGACTGAGAAAGAAGAGAAAGCCGAGCGGCGGGCGCTGATGACGGAATTTAACTGTACTGAACTGGATGCGGCCTACCGCGTTGCCCGTAAACAGGACATGGCCCGGGGAATACTCACTGAAACGAGGGGCACATGAGAAGAATGGGAATGGCACAACCTGCGGTGGTTAACGATAATGAAGTGAGTCTTGCGGTGATGTTTGATGTGTCACCGCAGGGGGAGGCCCGTATAGGTCTGACAGATCACGGCCAACTGATGTCGCTGTGTGACCATATCCGTAAGCGTCTGCAGTCGCCGGCGCTTCTCTCGATGCGGCCGCACAGGGTGGGCTCGCTCAACTGTGTCTCCGTGCACCTTAAAGATAACGCAGGGGCTACGTTAGATTTGTTGATCACCATTACGGGTAACACCGTCTGGCCAGATGGTAATGAGTATGCGCGGGGAGCGCGATGGTATATCAATGTGGCGGATGCCACTGACATGATGTGGCTGCTGAAATCGCTGAATGCGGTGCCGGTCAAAGAGGGATAAAAGAGTGAACTGGCGACGGCTGCTCAAATCCTTTGGGCAGACGACGTCAGTTGAACAAGCCGCAGGCGCGTTAGGGGAATTTGAGTGAAAACGGCGGTACGGGCAGTATGTAACGGTAAGCAGGGTAGCTTTTTATATTCCATAATTGCCCGTACGACCTGAATGAAGCTTGGCGCAATTCATTGTATTAGCGAAGTGATTTTTAACCTGCTAGCCCCTGTGCTGACAATAAACTTATTTCCCGCACATTGAGTTCTCCCTTTTGTTGCCGTGGCCAGTCCTGAAAATAGGGCTGATTTCAACCATGGAGATTTTCTGATGCAACTTCCCTTCGAACTCGACCCGCAAATTATCCACCACATTATTTACAGTCAGGCGGGCTCTATTGGCAAAGCGCTTATTGAACTGCTGATGAACAGCGTCGATGCCCGGGCGACATCTGTTCACCTTCATCTCTCACGGGAGGGCTTTACCTGCAGAGATAACGGACAAGGTTTTGCTTCACGCGATGATGTCATCAATTACTTTGGCCGGTTTGGTACCCCTCACCAGGAAGGCGATGCGACCTACGGGCGGTTTCGCCTGGGACGTGGGCAGATTATGGCACACGCCCGGACGCACTGGCGGTCGGTGAACTGGCAGATGCAGGTTGATACCCGTGAGATGGGCTATAGCTATGAGCTCAACGTTCTGGTTCCTCCCTGCACAGGATGTGTGATTAGTGGAGAATGGTACGAGCCTCTGAGTGATGCGGAACTGATGTCCGCCATTCAGGAACTTCGCGACCTGGTGCGTTACACCCCGGTCAGTGTGACCCTGAATGAACGAGTTATCACCCGCAAGCCAGCATCTGAAAAATGGGATGCTGAAGATGACTTTGCCTGGTATCGCCTTCGTGAGGACGGGGCAGTTTCCATCTACAATCAGGGCGTGCTGGTTCGTCACGACCCGGGCCATATGTGGGGAGTCGGGGGATTAATCGTCAGTAAGCAGGCTATTGCCCTTAACGTGTCCCGCACGGAAATTTTGCGAAAAACGTGCCCTGTCTGGGGCGGCATTTCAGCCCACTTTGGCAAACTGGCCACTTCTATGACGGGCAAAACAGGCGAACATCGCAAAACAGAGTCGCGCCGGGAAAAAACGGCGCGGGCGTTACTGGCGGGTGAGGGGGATCTGGTTGAACTTTACTCCCGGGAGGAGGTTATCACGCTCTTGCCGGGTAAGAAGCACGTCACGCTGGGGGAGTTTCTTCAGCATTGCCGCCGTTTCACGGCGGGCGGTTACGAGGGGTGTTACACCTTGGCAGACGGCGTTAATGACGTCCCCCGTGGCGAACTTCTCGCCGGTGCCGGTATTGCCGTTGTTGTTCATCCACTGACCCTTACACGTTTTGGGTGCTACAGCGTGGCAGAGTTTAACGAGAGCCTGGTACGTATTCATGAAAACCTGCGGGCTTTTGATCCCAACTGTTGGTACAGCTCCCGGGCATTCGAGCCTGCGGTGATAGATTTCGATGTTCTCAGCGACGCCTTTGTGGAACGAACCGAGATTGTGTCTGAAAAGCACACCCTCGATGCTGAAACCCGGCGAGCCTGGGTGGCATTGCGCTGGTGTCTGCATCAGTATGCCCGGCGTTGCACCGGCGGCCGGGAAGGTTATGCCGGGTCTGCGCGTGGGGGTAAACAATTCAATGTCTTGCTGGGGACTTCCACGTCTGCAGAAGCCTGGACTGATGGGCAAACGTATATCGCGTGTAATGTGGCTGTTGTCCGCCGTCTGCGCACGGATCCTTTGCGCACCGCGGGCTATATCTTCAGCCTGATTGAACATGAAATGGCACATGAAGGGGATAGCCTGGACTGCGGGCACGATGAAGCTTTTTATCAGCGTTTTCATGATATCAGTATCAGCATGGCTGACGTTCGCCAGCGCTACATCCATATCTGGATGATGAAATATACGACGAGCCTTGAAAAGGAAGGGAAAAAAGCGGCAGGAAAAGCCTGGCAGGCGCGTTATCTCAGCGACCGGCTTGGCAATGGCCGGGAGAAACGGGGGTTACCCCGAATGATCGAGGATGTAGAGCTGTTTGGGGATATTCAGGCCGATGTCCCTCAGGAAAATCTTTTGCTGATCGCACGTCTGAATGCCGAACTTCAGCGTACCCACGATCCCCGTCCTGACCCTGACTGGGACAGCGTAAAACTCCAGGGTATCCTCACTATGCTTAAAAATGAGGAAGCAGCACACACGAAAAAACGTGCCATAGGGTGGATATTGGATTTCGACGATGCTGACGATGAAAGCGATCCCGAATGGCCTGAATCACTGCAGGACCGGGAGGATGATGAGGCGAGCTTCCGGGCTCATTTAGTTTTCGAGGGGCAAGAGAAAGACCGCATGGCCTTGTTGCTCAACATTGATCGTGACCTTCTTACCGAGCGTATTTTTTATTTCCTGTGGACCGAGACCGAGAGTGACGATGATCTGATTGCCGCCTGGAATAATAAACGCTGGGAACATGGCTATGAGGCTGACGATTGCGATATGTCCTGCTCAGGCGACAGCCTCTGGGAGGACGAAATGCAGAATAAACTGCCAAAGGATTGGGAACCGTACGTGCGCCCGGGAGAAACGCGCTGGATGATTGAGCGCAATGCGGTGGCGGCGGGTTTTACGGAATATTTCCATGCCGAATTGAATTATCTGAAGTGGCGTGCGGAGCAGGAGGCTGACGAACAGGCCGGATAAATTTTCGCAGTCAGATATTGAGTTGTTTACTGACGTGACCAGCACATCGACGCACCTTAGGCGGGTTATCCGCTTAAGGAGTGTTCAGTATGAAAAAATTCATCAGCTGTTTGCCGGCACTGTGCCTGTCAGCCAGTGTCTGTGCCAGCACCGTCATTTACACCGACAATTCGCACCCCGTTAGTTCCCCTTCCCCCGATATCCCGGTCGTGTATCTCGATGCGCCCGAGCGTATGCAAAAAGATATCTTTGGCGACCTCCCTGCTAATCCCGCGCTGGCTGAAAAACAGGCCCGGGATGTGCTGAGTTCGCCTGCTTTCACCGCGCAACAACAGCAACTTGCCAGTGCCTATCAGGGGGTGATGAAAGCCTGGTCATTGGGTCTGACCAAATACCCGGCGGTCGTGTTTGACGACAAATGGGTAGTTTATGGCACTACCGACGTCAGCGTGGCCGTCAAACTGGCCATGCAGCATTCTTCCGACGGGCGAGGGACACAGCAATGATATTTTCCTCGCCCCGTTCGCGCCGGCTGCTGCTGGCTGCCTTGTTGACCGGCAGCGGGATTTGTGTTGCCAGCGTGAATACCGCCAGCCTGATTTCCAGCGCGGCCAGCGTCTCCTGTATTGGCTGGAAGGTGAAAGGGATCTGCTACTGGCTGTTGTGCACGCCATTTGGCTGTTCCGTCAAAACGTCCGTGAAGGTGGAACATTTTATTCCGGAGGCCGTGGTGTCTGCGTATTCCGGTCCGGGAGATAACCCCTGGACTGAGATGTCAGCTGTCAGCGGTGCGGCCGGCAGTGGAGAAAGTAGCATCATCGGTTCGCTAAGTGGTGTGAGTGCTGGCGGTGGTCAGCAGGAAATGAAAGCTCCCGGTTTGCGTAAACAAAACCTCCATTTCCAGTATGCCGATGCTTATGGCCATCCGGCAACTGCGCTTATCGGGGGACAGATTGACGGCTATTCGTGTAAGTCTGCCGCTACGCCTTTTGTTCCCTATTTTGTCAGCGCACTGGATGCACTTGCCTGGCGAAGCGGCTTGCCGGAGGCGTTGTACCCAGAAGCACTCATCCCGGGTGAACGCGAACTGGGAAGCCAATCAGACGCCAATATGTGGGGCAATATTTATCCACGAAGCGGTTTCGTCACCCAAGAGGATGGGTATAAGTCCGCGGCGGTTGTCGTTCAGCGTGTTGCAGATGTCATCACACGTACTGGTCAACTCCATGTATATCAGCCTCTCGTTGGCCAGAGTTCCCCCGGTTACTGGCCTCCAGATCCGGTGAAGGAAAATACCGGCACCCAGAACCATAAATGGCAACGCCTTTCACCGCAGCTTTCAACCACCTGCGCGGTATTTCCTGATACCGGCGGGGTGGTTGCAGAGGATGGTAACTATGCCTGGGCACTCTGGCAACCCTATAGCTGCTGCAAACGACGTGGGCAAACCTTCCTTTCAAGCACCGATTTTTCGTAAAGGGATCATCATGGAAATAGTTCATAAATTCGTAGTTTTGTCACTAGTAACTTCCTTCTTTCTGGTCATGGGGAGCCCTGCTAAGGCGGATGTAACGGCTTCCTCGAGTGGCGTAACCGCGAATGGCGCAATCAGTGATGGTTTGCTGTATTCGATAGGTGGCGGTTCGGTGGTGTCACCCTCCGCTTCCCGTAACAGTATGACCCGGCTGGGCGTGAGCGGCGGGCTCAGCAGCGATCTGATGTGTGGCAACTTCGATCTGAAAACCACGGTGGGCAATCAGCTCAACGGCGTGACCAGCGGATTCAAAGATTTGATGGGCACGGTGATACAGGGGGCGACAGGCGCGGTGTCCAGCATGCCTGCGATGGTGATACAGCGGGCGAATCCAGGTTTGTATGAAATGCTAACTAATGGCGTTTTGCAGGCCGGACTGAGCTTTGATAAAGCGAAACTTAACTGCCAAAACTTAGCCAATAAAATGGCGGACTACACCATGGGCAGCAAGTGGACTCAGGCAGCCGTAACGGAGGAATACAAAGATGTTGTTGCGGCCAGCGATGGTGATGCCGTCAGTGGCGATCAACAGCTTCAAAAAGCCACCGGCGAAGGCGGGACAACGTGGATTGGTGGCGAAAAGCGCGGTGGGAAAGATCAGCAAGCCATTAAACCCACGCACGACCTGGCAAAGGCCGGTTACAACATGATGAATAATCTGCCGGTGACCAGCAACAGCACAGTGGACACGGCAAGTTGTAACGGGCAGGTGTGTCACCGTTATGCAAACTCGGAAGATGCGGCGGCTGCCGTGGTGAAAGTTCTGGGGGACAAATCCATCCGGACATGCCGCGAACAAAGCAATTGCAGCAGCGGAGGCGATGACAATACAGCCGGAAGTACAGTTGCCGGAACAGGTTTTACGCCGATGTTAGAAGATGCCACTCAGGAAAATCTCGATGAGCTGAATAAATTGGTTGGGGGAACGGATACCCCTACCAGTGACAACCTGGGAAAACTGAAGACCGGAAGTCTTGTCGTCACACGCGGAGTAATACAGTCGCTGAAGGATGACCCCGATAATGCCGCGCTGGTACAGCGCCTCGCCGGAGAGCTGGCGATGTCCGACACGGTAGAGCAGGCACTGGTTATGCGACGCATGTTGGTGACTGGTCAGTCCGAACCTAATGCGGCTGCACAGCAGGAAGCATTGGCGGAGGGAGACCGTCGTATCGACGCTCTTGATCGTGAACTGGCTGCACTGAGCAACGAGATGGCGCTGCGTAAAGCCATCAGCAATAACAGCTTACTGACGACGCTCGATCGTCAGGGGGCACGTAACCAGGACAGCAAACTGCAGCAACACGGCGGTAGCCAGGATCAGGGGTTTAGCGGTATGGGACAGACCTCTGCGGCTTCCAATGAATAAGATTGCTATCCACGAAACCCAGGCCGTTCACGCCAGGTATGGCGTGTTTACCCAGCTGTTTATCGAGACATTCGCGACATCAAGCCTGAGAGGGCAATTATGAATATGCACACTACACAAAAATTGCAGCGCCGTTTTGGACGGACGCTAAAAGTGGCACTGGTACTGCTTCTGATCGTTGCCATGACGGTAGGTCTTTTTCTGTTGGCTTCCGTCTTGTTTGAATTCGACCCCGATGGCCAGAAAGTGCGAGGCTGGCTTAACGCCAACCGTTATGGATTATTTACCTGGCGATTGACTCTCTACGCCCTGATAGGTTGGGGATGGTTTTTCGTTGTCCGTCCGCAAGCGACTGTGAAGATGCCAGGTATTTCAATTCAGCGTCTGGAGTGGATTACCGTGGGATTTATTGTGATCCTCGAACTCGCCGCCTGGCGTTCCGTAATAGCATAAGGGGGCATCATGACGGCGAATAGTTTTCTGGAGTACTTTCTGGTGTTGTTCGGGTGGATGCTCAACAACGCCATGTGGAGCATTCTTCTTAGTACTGGGTTATTTGCGTTGCCCATTGTTTTCAAAATCCTGGGTATCTGGTTGAAGGTGAGGGAGGAAGGGGCGGATGAGGGGAATCAAGGCGTTTTGGCATTACCGCGGATTGAGCATGCCATCTATGTCTCCTTCTGTGTGATGCTCTTCTGCTGCATTCCTTTACTGCCAGTCGATATCAGCACCATTAAATTTGATACGTCGAGGTCGACGCAGTGCGGGGTAAGCGTGCCCACGCCCCAGAATTCGGGTTATAAAGGCCTGGTCAATGATTTTGACGGCAAGACTGCCGAGGTGCCCGTGTGGTGGTATCTCTTACACATGATTTCTAAAGGCGTCACTCAGGCAATGATTGCCTCTATCCCCTGCGGTGACCAACTGCGTCAAATGCGGTTCGATGTACAAAATACCAAAATTCGGGATCCGATAGTGCTTCAGGAAGTGCAGGACTTTGCCGACCAATGCTATTCCCGGTCGTATTTTAAGTTGAAGAACACGAACAGCCAGCTTAGCGACGCCACGATCAACTCAGTGGGATGGATTGGGAGCAGCTATTTTATTAATACCAGTGGTTACTATGATTATTACACGTCGATGACCCCCCGCTCGCAGTGGCCGTATGACAAGGTCCGGGACAATGGCTATCCCGATGTAGGCAAAGGCGGTTATCCAACGTGTAAAGAATGGTGGACTGACAGTACTAATGGTCTGCAAACCCGTGTACTGGCTAACATTGATGATGCGACGAAAGCTGAGTTACAGCGAAAATTTACGACTGCTCAGTGGCAAGAGATGGCGTTGCGATGGTTAGTGAGTCCGCGAAACGTAGGGCTTTCAGGTAGCGGGGAAACCTATGCTACTGGCAGCAGCGATATGGGGTCGGGTCTGGGATTTAACGTGACCCGCCTTATTTCGACGATTGGTGTGGGGATGAAGCAGGCGGAAGCCTTACCCGGTTTTGATGCCCTGAAGCAGGCGTTGCCAATGATCCAGGCGTTGCTGGAGATGATGATTATCATCGTCATCCCGGTGTTAATGATGTTCAGCGCCTATGAACCGAAGACAATAGTGACCATTTCGTTTGCGTTGTTTGCATTAGCATTTATCAGCTTTTGGTGGGAACTGGCAGGTTGGCTCGATGACAGAATGATTACTATTTTGTATGACAGCATGTCAGCGCAGGGTATTTCGAATAGTAGTGTGCCTTTTGCAGAATTTACCAGCTCAACAGCCGATGGCTGGATCATGAACCTGGTGTTGGGAAGTATGTATGTTGTATTTCCAATGTTCTGGGTAGGAATGCTTGGCTGGATTGGTGCAAATGTAGGTGGAGCAATGGGAAGCTTAATGGAAAAGGCTACATTATCTTCACTCGAGGCTGGTGAACAAGGAGGGAAATTGGCTAAAGATGTCGCAATAAAAGCGGGCTCTAGTGGTTTAAAATAACTAAATCATCACGAAAAAACTAACGATGACAAATTATTAGTAAAATTTTAAGCCAGTCATCGTTAGTTAATCATCGTATTTGTTCGTTTCGATATAATTTCCACGTTTCCAGACCCTATTAGCACGCTCTTTTTGTTCATTTTCTAGACGGTTCGCATTGTTACGATTATTCAATGTACTAACAGTAAGTACTGCTGCCCCTAAACAACCAATAGCAACATCAACTGAACCTAAAAGTACATTGCGTCCTAGCTCTCTGTAATCAGCTTTCTTCATCTTGAATTTAGACGGTTTCCTGGAGCAGATTTCTTCCAGATCTTTCTGATCAAAACCTTGCGACATAATGTCCATCACCCTTTGGTTATAAATCACTCATCCAAAAATATCATGACAAGCAAATAGACTCAAGTTACGACGTTATCATTATCTGTGTACCTGTGTCGCCATGGCAGCTGGATTAAACGAATAGGGATGCAAAGAAACAGGTAGCTGGCTAACAGGATCGAAAAGGGCCTCTGAAAGGCCCTTTATTTATTACTTCAGCGGATTTCCAAACTGTTGGAGATATTCCTGGCCAAATTGGTAAGCTGCAAAATCATTCAGGTGGCCAATGTCACGATAGATTGGAGTTTTGTCCAAAGCAGTAACGCAAAAATTGTTTTCGCACTGCACTTTTTTTGGGTCTATCACGATAAGGGTTGGATACTCTTTCTGCAGTTGAGCGAACAGCGGCAGCATCCATTCATTTTCTTGGCTCTGTGGATTCTGATTATCGCATTCTTTTTGACTATAAGGTTTCCTGAAGATCACATGGTGCCGGATGCATTTCTGATAATTAATGGGCATAGGTGCTATGGTGCGTATGATCACCGGGCGGGCTCCTGATGCCACGATCATATTTAATGACAGTCGTATGGCTCGGTTGATTCGTTCTTTAGTCAGCGCATCAGAGCGTTCATCACCTGGTTGATTAATGACGTGAGGGCCGCCCACGTACCATTCCCAAACTTGCCCCAGAATGACGTAGTTATAGTGATTCTTAGCGATCAGCTCATAATACCTGGCTGTGTTTTCATGGCACTTATCAAAAGTTTGGTTGTGAAACGACCACCAGTCAAAGAGATAAGTATCAGGCAACGCTAAACACAACGCTGCACTCAGCGCGGTCATGCGGATATGACCGTCCTGAGCGAACACATCGAAGAAGCCCCAGAAATGGTTTGAATGAGAATCGCCAATCAGAAGTGCTTTTTTCTGCCCATTAAGATCCCCGAACGTACATTTTTCCGCATTCTGAGAACCATCAAGACAGTCTGGCCGACTTCCTGCAAGGGTTAAACCTGCATTAATATTCTGAGACACACGAACGTATTCCGAACCGAATCGTGCGGGAATACCTCCACGGTGCTCAGCATATGTTAACTCTGTGCAGAAGATCACTATCGGGGCGATGATCAGCAGGGGGACAGTGTATTTGAGGGGTTTGCGATACCGCCTGCACGGCTGTTCAACGAGATAATAACTAATCAGCGAAATCAGGACGGTCAGAAAAAGGCACAAAAAAAGAGTGGTACCCGTTAAATCGTAGCCCAAGTATCGCGTAATGGCGAGAATGGGCCAGTGCCAGAGATATAATGAATAGGATATTCTGCCAGTGAATGCGATGGGTGGGAGACCAAGAATTCGTGATGTGATGCCTTTTCCATATGAACCGGCAAACATGATTATAGCGGAAGAGCAAACGACCAGAAGCGCGTAGAGATTTGGATAGAACCCCATAATGTCAGGGTGAACAGCGATCCAAAGCAATACTGCAAGCGATAAAATTCCGGCAACATGTGAAAGTGATGAAGGAATATAGTGAACGTATCGTGTCAGAAAAAACGCTCCTCCCCCCACCATAAATTCGAAGATACGTGTAATGAGCGAGTAATATGTATTACCGCCTTTGTTGGCTAAAATCAATGCCAGCACAGTTGCCAGTGGTGTGGTTATAAACCACACCATTGAAAGCATTTTTGCTGGATTAGTAATGATTGATTGCAACCGCTTAAGTCGTGAAATGGCACCCGTCAATAAAATACCCAGCGGGAGGAAAAGGTACCATTGCCATTCGATCGAAAGGGACCAGGTATGTAAAAGCGGGAAAATATCGGCTTCAGGTGATGCATATGTCGCGCTTTGCCGTGCAAAAAACTGGTTTGACAGAAATAAAGCGTTATATTTTCCGCTACGCAAGTAAGCCAGGAAATCGTCAGGCAGATAGAAATAGAATGTTGCTATGAGTGTCGTCAGTGACATCGCGATAAAAGCCGGCTGTATTCTCCACAACCGGTGAATGAAAAAATCCGACAAGCTGAAATTATTTTTCTCATATTGCTTAATGACAATTCCGGTTATGAGAAATCCTGAAATCGCAAAGAAAATATCTACCCCGATAAAACCAGAAGGCACTTGTGAAATTCCGGCATGAAAGAGTATGACAAGTACAACTGCAAATGCTCTGAGGCCATCAATGTCATTACGGTAGGCTTCTGATGAACTGTTATTTGACATAAGTTGAATTGTGTAATGTGTTTGAAAGAAAATAGTATATTGTTTGTAAGGAGTGTTTGGTAGTGGTTTGTTTTTACTTGTTTGGATGGTGTATTTCACATGGGGTAGGTTATAAAATGTACGATGCACGGTTTGGCTGTAATTATT